>JAISPK010000026.1 GCA_031274985.1 Coriobacteriales bacterium
TGGGGAGTGCCCGAGGGAATCGCGCAACTGACCAAACAGGAGACCCGGGAGCGGGAGGGGCACTATACCCTGGTCACGCAAAGAGGCCAGATACGAAAACTGGTCTTTGCCAATTCGGACGGTACCCCTATGGAGCATCTGGAGACCGAAGTGGTAGACCGCCCGATGATTGCACTCTACTACTATACCGACGAGGGACAGCTCAGCCACGTGGAATACGTGGATATCAACGGCAAGGTCCTGTCCACCCAGGTCTATACCACTGACCTTAAGGCGGTTGATTTTCAGGTCAGTGCCTCCGACAGCGCTCTACAGACGTTGGCCTCTTCAACCACCAGCACCTCTACCGGCGCCTTTGAGCTCAACCTGGCGGCTTTAACCGCTCAGCGTAGCGATATCTCCCGTTATCTCCTTGAATACGACACCAACGGCTACGTAACCAAGCGGGTGTACATGAGGGATCGCCGCACGCCGATAGTCGACGGAGACGGCATCGGCGGCATCGAATATGTGCTGGACGAATGGGGCAGGCCTACTGAGGTGCACTACCTCTCCCTTAATGGCGAGAGTTACACCGCAACCAAGAAGGACCTGGCCGGCAAACGGTATTCCTATGACAACGCCGGCAACTGGACCCGCATTGAGTATTTTGATTCGCGCGGAGAGCTCTGCTTTAACGAAGAGGGCTGGATGGCCATCGATTACACCTACGACAACAACGGCAATAATACCCAGAGAACCAACCTCGATGCCAACGGTGAGGTAACCGCAACCAACCTTGGCTATGCCTCCGCGCTGTTTGGATACAACGAGCGCGGCAACTATATCAGCGCAGAATACTTTGATGCAGACGGCGAGAGGACCTCTCATAAGGCTGCGTCGGCAATCATCCGCAAGGAGTATGACAACCGGGGCAGGATCATCCGCCAATCCTATTTTGATGCCAACGACGAGCCAACCCTTAATCCCTCCGGCATAGCCGTAGAGGAGTTTTCTTACGATATGCGAGGAAACTATGCAGGGGGCAGGTGGTTGGGAACTGATGGCGAGCCGGTGTTTAATAGCAACGGGTATGCGTCTTTGACTATCGAATACGACGCGCGCGGCAACCATGCTGCAGAATCGTTCTTTGGCACTGACGGCAAGCCTCTGCTCAACAACGAGGGAATTGCCTCCTGGCTGGCAGAATATGACAATCAGAACAACCAGGTTTCCATGGAGTTCTTCGGAACGGATGGCAAACTGACCCTGCACAACAACGGTTATGCCGTGCGGGAAGACGTGTATGATGATCGCTCCAATCCGGTTCGCCTGAATTTCTTCGGCACGGACCGCAAGCCCATCCTCTGCGCCGACGGCTATGCCTCGGTGGAGTACACCTATGACGAAGGCGGCAACATCATCGCCCATCACTACTTTGGGCTCACCGGCGAGCCCCTTTTGAATAGCTTGGGCTTTGCGGCACTCGAGGCGGACATCGATGACCGTGGAAACCCCGCCGCGCTCAGGCTGCTTGGTTTGAATGGCGAGCTGGTCAACAGCACGGACGAAATGATGGGTGGCTACGCCGTAATGAAGGGTACCTATAACGAGCGCGGTCGCTTAGAGCTGCTCTCCTTCTTCGATGCCTCCAATGAGCCGGTTTTGGTGCAGACCGGCTGGGCATCCATGGGCTTTGAGCTCGATGAGCGGGACAATATCATCGCTACCACCTGCTATGGCACCGACGGATTACCGATCTTGTGCAGCGAGGGTTATGCGTCGGTCAAGTTTACGTATGACCGCCACGGAAACCCGGTAGGACTCGCCTACTGCGGCACCGACGGCAATCTCATCGCTATCGAAGAAGGTTACGCAGAGATGAGAACCACTTTTGACGAGCGCGGCAATAGTATCGAGGTCATCTACCTCGATGCCGAGGGAAACGTGCTGCCCCAACAGGTAATCACTATCACCCCTTTAGCCGCCAGTGCACTTGAGGTGTTGGGGGTCAAAGCCGGAGATGTGATCATTGCCTACGGTCCCTGGGAATACTTCCGGGAAGACCCTGACGACACGGCTATTCTGGGCTATGCGTCTGCCATCAATGCGCTAATCGGTGAAACCAGGATCCATTCTGCGCTGTTCTATAAGTTCATTCTTGCGGCAGTCGACATCATCGATGCGCCCCAGAAGGTCACGCTCTATCGGCCCTCGACGGGCGAGACGCTTGATTTTGCTTTTCCTGCAGCGCCCGATTTTGAATTCAACGACCTCTATGTGACCGAGCAGTTCTATCAGGCTCTACCCGGAGCTTCGCAGGGTACAGCGAGTTAATCAACCGAGTTAATAGTGGAGGGGAGTTATGCAAACGAAGGCCAAGGTGAGGGGATCGGTGGTGTGTATGGGCTAGAGAGCTCAAGGTTGCTTAGCGCCCTCAAAGCAAAGCTGAAAACAGAGAATACCAACTCCAGAATAAAAGATACCGTCTAACCACGTTGTACGTAAACAGCGCGGCTGAAAACGGAGAGCCTCGTCTCCAAAATAAGAGGTGGTGCAACCAATGAGATTTTGGAGGATATCCGCTATGAAAAAACTATTACCTTTTGCACTGGTGTTTTCCCTGATGTTTGTGCTCGCTCTGCCCGCATTTGCAGCGTCCTCAGAGGTGGCCATGAAAAACCTGAGCATGAGCATATGCTACGACGACGAAGTATATGTTGGTGAAAGCTCGACGGTCACCATTGTGGTTACCTCGCTCAGCGGCAACAACAAAGGGAGCCTGACGGTTGGTGGCGATACCACGTACTTTGAGTTGAAGAATAAAGCGTCTGAGACCTTTACCTTTGTTTTCACTTACGAAGAAGCAGGCATCTATTGCGAAACCATTGTGCTCGCTGAGGTCAACGGGAGTGGCAAAACCCTTGAAACAACGTGTGAGGAAATCACGATTGTGGTCAACAAACCGGAAGTGACGGAGCCCATGGCTCAGCTCACGGGCAGTGTATTCAACGCGCACGATACCTGGCCGATTGCAGACGCGGAAGTGCTTGTCTGCGGAGGGGATCCGCATGAGGAATACTCTTTCTGGACCGAAGGCACTGGAGAGTTCTTGTTTTCCTTGCCTGCGGGCAGCTATCATGTCTCTGTCTGGGGCCATGACCAAGACTATCTCGTCTTTGCCCAGGACATCGTAATCAGTGCCGATGATCCCTACATTTTGTCAGTACCCCTGATTCCCGTCGATGGTATCGAAACAGGATCTGGCACTCTGGTGGGATGGGTCGCTGATTACGCAACGGGCTCACTGCTGAGCGATGTCGAGCTCGTGTTCTACAACAGTTGGTTTGACGGCCAAGGCTATTCATCGTGGACGTGTTTTACAGATGAGTTCGGTGTGTACTCACAAAACCTCCCCTGCGGCTACTATACCGTTACCGCATTAATGGAGGGGTATGTCGCTGGTACGATGTATGTTGTCGTCAATGATGCCACAACGTATAGAAACTTTAACCTCATTCCTGAGTAATGAGAAAAACGCAGGAACGACAGGGTGCGGAGGAAATGCCCCCCTGTCGTTCCCGCACACACCACTGTCG
>JAISPK010000136.1 GCA_031274985.1 Coriobacteriales bacterium
AGCTCCTGCCCGTTGACGAGCGCCTCACTAAGAACGCAAAGGTGGAGGCGGCCCTGCAGGAGTTTCGTGACGTGATTAACGAGAAGTATCTCTCCCGGTTTGATTGCAGCTTTGATGAGGTGCTGGCAGAGGCCCCCTTTGGGTTTACACCTATCGACACGTTTGGCAATGAGCAGGGTGAGGAGCCCCTCGGCAACCTTATATCTGATGCTTTCATCGCTGCCGTCAAAGAGGCTGAGGGGGTCAACTATCGCAACGTGGATGTTGCCATCGTTCCCTACGGCACTATCCGGGCTTCGCTGGCAAAAGGCCCTGTTACGGTGGCCGATGCTTACAACGTGAGCAGCCTGGGCATTGGACCGGACAAGGTCCCCGGGTATCCGCTGGTCTCTCTCTATTTAACCGGCGCCGAGCTCAAGACTGCGGCCGAGGTGGACATCTCAATTTCCACCTTGATGATTGATGCACGTCTCTATATGTCGGGCCTCACCTATACCTACAATCCCAACCGGCTGATTCTCAACCGGGTCACCTCGGTGCAGCTGGTGTCTCCTGAAGGACGCATCTCTGACCTGGACGACGCAAAGCTCTACCGCGTGGTGGGCGGCCTGTATTCGTGCCAGATGCTCGGGGAGGTTGAGGCTCAGTCCTACGGCCTGTTGAGCATCACGCCTAAAGATGTGAGCGGCAAGCCCATTGGTAATTTTGAGCAGCACATCATATACTCCGACGAGGTTGAGCTCAAGGAATGGGTTGCTTTGGCAAACTACCTGGCGTCCTTTGATGCCGTGGACGGAACGCCGCGGATTCCGGAGTATTACAGCCAGCTCCATGATCGAAAGGTCCTCGATGACAGCAACTCGCTCGTCGACATACTAAAGAACCCCAATAAGATTGCCTTTATCGTGCTGGGGGTCATCGTGGTGGTGCTGGCGATACTCATCGTGCCCACCGTGTTGATCATCCGCAGGGTGCGCCGCCGCTCTAAGCGAGCCAGGCTGGCCAAGGCACAAGAGCAGCAGGAATAAGCTACGCGGTGTTGGGTTGCTGGCTGCAGAGCTGCGCGGTAGTACACTTCAAGAAAAGAACAGGTCGACTCCAAAAGAGACGACATTTAGAGCAGGTGCGCAGACTCATTGATCCTGAGTGTTTGGCGGCAGGTTCTTCTGCCTGTTTTTCTTTCGCACTGCGCGAACGATAAACACTATTGCTAAAACGACAAGAGCAAGTACCACCATACCAATCAAGACAAAGACAAAGGCGATTCCCCCCAAGAAAAGCACCGCGCCGGGCCCGCTGGGAGCAACATCAAACAGTACAGAAAGATTCATGGCAGCTTCCTCCTCGAGACATAGGGATTGTTGCAAACACCTGTCGTGCGTATTAACACCCGTTGCGTGCTTGTTGAGTGCAACTCAAAGCTTACGCGCTTTTTAAGGCGCAGGCAAGGAGCAGGTGTGCAACTATGCCGTTGGAGCTCCCAAAATCAAAGCAAAAAGAAGCTCTGGGTAAAAAAAGTGCCTCTTCTTACACCAGTGTGTTTTTTGGCGGGTTTTGAGGGGGTTTGGTCAGGGTTTGGTCAGAGATCCAGCGCTACCTGTGGCTTGCCTTGGAGCGCTGAGGAAGAGGCAGAGTGCGGCGGCGGCAACGAACAGCAGCGTGAGTGCCGGGCGCAGGGATTCGGGCAGGGCCCAAAAAAAGCTGAGGGAGCTCCCCAAGAAGAGAGCCAGCGTGGTGAGGCCAAAGCTGAGCCCGGGGTTGCGGGGAAGCTGCGACGCGATGACACAGAGGCTCACTGCCGTGGTTACGTTAAACAGAAACAGGCCGAGGCAGCAGACTATGATCTGGCCGTTGCCAAAGGCGAGCAGGGGCGCCGAAATGAGCAGAGATGCCGTTGCTACCGTTCGCGGTGCAAAGCGGTCTGCCAGAAGGCCGCCGGCAAACTTGCCGCTGAACACGGCCAGGGCCGCTAAAACAAAGAGGGGGTCGCTGGAGTTTTTCCAGGGCACCGGGGTGTAGGCTCCCGCTGCAGCCCTGACAAGGATGGCAACCGCACAGAGCAGTATCACTACTCCGCTTGTATTGATCTTTGCAGAAGCGTTGTTTAAGCTTGTTTCATAGGGGCTTTTTTGTAGGCAAAAGCGCAGGATCAGGATTATGCATCCCACGAGCAGCAGCGCAACCAGCCAGGGCGACAGGGTTCCTGCCCGGGAAGCGAGGGTTCCCAAGGCAACACCGAGGGCACCGAAGGAGATGAAGATACCGCTGCGTGCGTAACGTCCGCGGGCTAAGACCAGCGAATCGATGCCGCCTCCTGTGTGGAAAAGCGCATTGCCCAGCGCACAGAGAGCCAGGCGCGCCCAGGCATTGAGAGGGCAGATGACGCCCAGCGCTACCAGAAGGCATCCCAGTGCGGCGATGTGTCCTGCTGATAAACGGCTCCTGCTGCTGAGCAGTGCGTCGGCGAGAGAGCCGAAGGGTAGCTGCAGGGCAAAGGCGATTGCGTTGTAGATTAAAAAACCGAGGCTGATAAGCTGTACATCGCTCACGTCAGTATAAAACGCGCCCATCAATACAAAGAAGCAAGAAAAGTCCACCGCAAGATGCGAGAGCGAGAACACGCTTAAGCTCATTTTGCCTTGCATGCGCCATGCACTCCTTGTCTTTTAGGTTGCGGGGCTCTTGCTTGTTTGTAGAGCATGTGCGGGGCTCATGCTTGTTTGTAGAGCATGTGCAGAGTTGTGGAGCTCTTATAACAGTATACTGGCAATCCGTGAACCCATGAGACAAAAAGGCTCCCCTTGCGGGGAGCCTATCAGTGTTGGGTGGTGGTCGGAGGGGGACTTGAACCCTCGACACGCGGATTTTCAGTCCGCTGCTCTACCAACTGAGCTACCCGACCACGCATGGTGCGCACCAGACGTTTTGCTTGGAACGCAGGTGCTAATTCTACCATTGAAACCAAACGCGTCAAACCCCCCCTGAAACCACAAAACGTGGGGGTTCCCGCCTTCGCGGGAACGACAGAGGGGTACGCGGGAACGACAGAGGGGTTCGCGGGGGCGACAGGGTATGGGTTCCCGCCTTCGCGGGAACGACAGAGGGGTACGCGGGAACGACAGAGGGGTACGCGGGAACGACAGAGGGGTACGCGGGGGCGACAGGGGTGGGGCGTGCAGGGTGACACTCGCTTTGTCAGCAGCACCTGCTGCGGTATTACCAGTAGTTAAAATAGCCGGGGGCTGAGCCGGGATTATTTATCAGGGAGACGATCATAAAGGTGTTGATAACCACCCCTACGCACAGTGAAACGATTAGCCATGCACGACTCACGGTTCTTGCCTTGAGATACCGGGTGACATCGCCTTGCTTATAGGCTTTGTTCATCGAAACGGCATACACAATGGCCGGTATGGCAAAAGGCCAGCTGCAAAACAAAAGGGCCAGAATGCTCAAGACCAGATATTTGACATAGGCGTTGGCAAGGGGTTTGCCTGACATTTGATAACCGGGCTGCCCCTGCGGCTGCTGCGGATACTGCGACTGCTGATAAAACACCTGCTGCACTGGCGCCGGTTGTTGAAGCTGCTGCTGAGGTGGCAGCGGATACGGCTGCGGCTGGTAGGGGTAATAAGCGGTCTGCTGGTAAACAGGCGGCGCTGAAAAGACCTCTTTGAGCAGGGGCGTTGGGTAGACCTGGTCGAGCAGTATCTGGTCTTGCGGATTTTGCATCTGAGGGATGAACGGCTGCGGCGACTGCACCGGAACAGGTTGCCCGGAAGGCGCTTGTGGCGGTTGCCCGAAGTTTGACTGCACCACAACCGGCTGTCCGGAGGGAGGCTGCAGCGGTTGCGAGGAATTATCAAAAGCTATCGGATGCGAAACAAAACCGGGTACGACCGGCACCCCCGAAGCCGGAGGCTCGGGAGGTGCCGGATAAGAATCAGGTGTCTGCTGCTCAGTCATAAATCGCTCTCACTGCTCTCTTTTGCAGCTTGCTCTAGCGGCTCGCTCTTACTGCTGCACCAACTTTTCCAGTGCATTGAGGTACTGGTTTTTAAGGGCCTCCAGAGAAATGCTGAGGGTGTTAACCTGCTCGTCTTCTTCAACGGTGTCGACGGACAGCACTGCGCCACCCACCTCGCCGATGATGCTGTAGGGAGCCTCGTGGCCCACCAGGATATCAAGAAGAGCCTCGACGTTATCGGGGTTTACGCTCACCAGTATGCGGCTTGCGCTCTCGGAAAAGAGCGAAGCGGCGGCGGGCAGCTCGTCGTCGAGCACCACGGTTGCGCCCAGGTCGCCGGCAACGCAGCTCTCTGCCAAACTGGCAGCCAGGCCGCCCTCGCTACAATCATGAGCACTCGACACCAGGCCGGCACAAATCGCGTCGCGCACAGCAGACTGCACAGCTCCCTCAAGTTCGAGGTCGAGTGCCGGAGGGGCGCCGGTAACCAGGTTGAACATCACCTTGAGGTATTCGCTGCCGCCCAGTTCATCAGCGGTTTCTCCTACCAATACTATGACGTCGCCTGCCTGTTTGAAGGCTAAGGTCGTGGCCACGTTTACATCTTCCATCGTGCCAACGATACCCACCGCGGGAGTGGGATAGATGGCCGAGCCGAAGCTCTCGTTGTAGAAGCTTACGTTGCCGCTGACCACCGGGATGCCAAAATACTTGCAGGCATCGGCCAGGCCGAGCACGGCCTGCTCAAAGGTGTAGAAGACCTCGGGCTTTTCGGGGCTACCGAAGTTGAGGCAGTCGGTGATGGCCGCGGGCACCGCGCCCACGCACGCGAGGTTGCGCATGCTCTCTACCAGAGCAAGCTGCGCGCCCCGGTAGGGGTCGAGGTAGCAGAAGCGGCCGTTGCAGTCAGCGGAGGTTGCGATGCCGCGTACGCTGCCCGCGTCGCCGATGCGCAGTACTGCCGCGTCTGAGCCGGGAGCAACGATGGTGTTGCCCATGACCTGAGCGTCGCACTGGTTCCAGATCCACTGGCGCGAACAGATATTGGGGCTGGCAATAAGGGCCAGGGTATCTGCGGCCAGGTCCCTCTCGCCCTGCTCGGCTAAGAATGCCGCGATGTCAAAGCTCTGCACCTCGTCCAGATAGGCAGGTCGTGAGCTGGGGGGATCATACTGGGGAGCGCTGTTGGCCAGCATCTCGGCAGGCATGTCGGCAACGATGTCCTCGCCGGCTGCGAGAGCGGAGTCGCGCACCACAAAACGACCGGTGTCGGTGATCTGCCCCACTATAGTGCAGTCAACGCCCCACTCCTTGCAGGTTGCCTCGACGGCAGCAAAATCGCCGGGCTTTACCACGGCAAGCATGCGTTCCTGCGACTCGCTCACCATGATCTCAAAGGGCTGCATGGCGTCTTCGCACACCGGCACTTTGCGCACGTCTATCTCAACGCCCACACCGCCACGGCTTGCCATCTCGCTCGCGGAACTGGTAAGGCCTGCGGCTCCCAGGTCGCCGAGCGCTACGAACAGGCCGCGACCCAGCAGGTTCAGACAGGCCTCGATGATCTTTTTCTCGAGGATGGCGTCTCCCTGCGGCACGGAGTGGCTGACGTCCTCGTCCTTCTCGTTGAACTCCTGGCTCGCCAGCACGCTTGCGCCGCCGATGCCGTCACGTCCGGTGGGCGCGCCCAGTAAAACCATATAGTTACCGGGGCCTGAGCCCACGGCACGCGTGAGGTCCTCCTCGCGCATGAGCCCGAGGCACATGGCATTGATGAGGCAGTTGCCCTCGTAGGCTTCTTCAAAATACACTTCGCCGCCAACGGTGGGCACACCCAGGCCGTCGCCGTAGGAGGCAAGGCCCGCTATGGCTCCGGTGAGCAGCTCTCTTTGGCGCTGCTTGTCGAGCGTGCCAAATCTGAGCGAACCCAGCGAGGCAATGGGGCGCGCGCCCATCGTAAAGATGTCGCGAACACAGCCGCCCACTCCGGTTGCCGCGCCGGCAAAGGGGTCGTAGGCGCTCGGGTGATTGTGCGATTCCATCTTAAAGGCTACCGCCCAGCCGTCGCCCACGCTGATGACACCGGCGTTTTCGCCGGGTCCCTGCAGCACGTGCTCGCCCTCGCTGGAGAAGTTGCGCAGCTGCTTTTTGGAATGCTTGTACGAGCAATGCTCGCTCCACATGAGTGAGTACATATACAGCTCAACGAGGCTGGGCACGCGGCCCTGTATGGCAACGATTTTTTCATACTCGGAGGGGGTCAGGCCGAGTTCTACTGCGGCCTCGCCGGCCAGCTCGGAATCGAGAAGGGTAATACAGTCTGTTACCGGTGCGGGAATGTTGGACATGGTGGTTATACCATCCTTTCGTTTGTGGCATCTGTGTCTGTCCCAGGATTAACTTCTTCGGTGTTGTTGGTGTCGTTTATGTTTTCGACGCCGGTGGCGTCGTTGGTGCTGCCGGTGTCGGCTTTGGCTTGCTCGTTGCTCGCGGTGTCGGCTTTGGCTTGCTCGTTGCTCGCGTCAGCCTCCGCTTTTGACTTTCCCTTTACAAAGGGGATTTTTGAGCTCGAGCGCTTGAGCTCTTTTTGCGCTTTTTTAGATTCCTCTAAGAGGGCTGCCGCTTCTGCCTTCTTTTGCATGTGCTTTTGCTGTTTGGGGCTCTGTCTTCCCTGGGCTCCTACCGAGTGCGCCCGCTGCATCTTGCGGATCTTGGTGTTGTCGAGTATGAGGGCACCGATAACTGCCGGATACGCGATGGCCATAGGGATTATCGTCCCATAGCCGCCCGCGAGATCAGGAAAAGCAAAATTGGCGACGAGCGAAACAATCACAAAGAAAACACCCACGGCCATCAAGACCCAGTAGATGCGTTTGAGTTTGCGGTACTCGGGCGTATCAGGCCCTCTCTGCCACGTTGCAATTTTTGCCGGAGCGGCGGGAGCGTTTTTTGAAGTGTCGGCTGCCTCCCCTGCAGTATCTTCGCCGGTTTTGCCGGAGCGACCCTGCGCTTTAGAGCTATTTGCTGTTTTATCCTTAGGCACAAAGAAGATGTTCTTGATCCTGGTGGCCATGGACTCTTCTTTTGGCTCCGGGACATCTTCGCCTGCGGCAATGCGCTCCTTGCGCTCACGCTCCTCTGCCTTGCGCTGGCGCTCTTTTTCTTTGGCGGCAAGCTGTGCGTCGCGCTTTTTGCGGGCTGCCTTGCGCTCCTGTTTATTGGTTGGCCTTTTTTCGAGGTGCACAGACGAGGCTGCGTCTGACTTGGGTTTGAGCTTTGCGGCAGATTTGCGGGTCTTGCCCTGTGGCCCGTCGCCCTGATAGCGATCATTCATAGGATTTCGTTGTGCCATTTGTATTTACTCCACTCACTTAAGCATGCAGAAAGATATAATAACAAAACATCGGTGACATCGGCTTACCGATCAGCTCAAAGCAATAAGAGAGCCTGCCCTGTGCGA
>JAISPK010000138.1 GCA_031274985.1 Coriobacteriales bacterium
ATGTGAACCCTCCGCTCAAAAGATTGATGGTTGCCCGATTGGCAGAAACGTTCTCAAGCCTTACGTCACCGGAAGCAATGTCCAAAGAGAGCGTTTTGAGGTCCACGCCCATAAGGTCAAAGTTTCCCGAGGCGCTTTTGCAGTCCAGGTTGTTGATGCGTATCGCATCGCTGTTGAGCAGAGTGTTGCCGCTCGCCGTGGTGAGGTTGACGTTTTCGAGCACGGCATCATGGGGCACATACACCTTAAGCAGAGCCGTTGTTTCAAAGAGGGTCCAAAAGCCCATGATGTTCCAGCGCCAATTGCCCTCTTGCTCAACAACCTCAAGGGTGCCGTTTTTAACCGCAATGCTGGGCTCACGTGTGCCAACATACGTAAACTCGTAGCCGTAGTCCTCGGCAACGATAAACTCAACATCTGCGTCAATGAGCCTAATTTCTACCTTCTCAAAAGGCTCTGTTGTGGCTTCTACCAGCTCCAGCGTTCTGCTCTCGTTGATGCCAAAGTGCAGCCCGCGACGGTCATACCACGCATTGCCGGTGGCGCCCAGAGCAAAGCCCACGGCCGCAAGCACCACACCTAGCACAAAAAGCAGCGCGATAACTGCCCAGAATATCTTGAATCCCCGGCTCATTTCTGGCCTCCTTTTCTTCCCAGGATCTTGGCAAAGATCCAGGTGATTCCCTTGACGGTAAGCTGACAGAGCTTGATGGTACCTATGCCCAGCGCCAGGCCCAGCGAAAGTATGATGAGCGAAACGCCCAGGATGGCAATGCCTTCAACAGGAAAGCTGAAGAGGCCCACGAGCAGTGAGAACACCGTGGCGATGAGCGCAATGGCTATAGGGATTGCAACAGGACTTGCCAGCACGGCAATGATTACTATCCACATGGTTTTAAAGCCGCTGCCTCTGCTTTTGGTCTCTGCTTGACCGCTCATGTCTTTGATTGCATATTCGCTGATGATGGTGGACGCCACCTGTGCAGGCGTGCCCAGTCTGTTGATGAGCTCTGCCTCTCCCTCGGGGCCGGCCTCGGTGAAGTACTCTTCGTAGTAGCTCATGGCTTGCTGGATTTCTTGAGGAGGGAGATTGCTCAAGCGTTTTCGTAATTCATAGAGATACTCTGCGGCTGTCATGATTGCCCTCCTTCGGTGCTTGAGACAGACGGTGTGGTGATGAGCAGGTAATCAACTGCTGCCTTGAAGTGCTGCCAGTTATCCTGCAGAAACGCCAAGTGCTCACGTCCCCGAGGGGTTATCTGATAATAACGGCGGTTGCGTCCGTTGTATTGGCTGTCGTAGGTCACCAGCATCTCTTCTGATTGCAGACGACGCAAAACGGGATAAAGCGTTGACTCAGAAACCTCAATGATGTTCCTGATCTCCTGGGTAAGGAGATACCCGTAGGCATCGCTCTTGCTGATGACGGCCAGTACACAGGCGTCCAGTAGTGCGGATCCCAGTTGGAACATGTTCACCTCCTAACTATTTGGTGTCTAACATTGTGTCTGTCGCTATATTATATGATGTATAGTATTGTGTCAAGACAAATTTTCTCACGGAGACAGCCTTTAGTTAAATCGGTACAATTGATAAATAATAGGATTCGTAAGGAACTATGCTTACTCAGGAGGACTACCCATGAATATTCAAGTGTGCAAAGATACCAACAGCATCGGCAAAGCAGCAGCAACGATGTTTGCGGCTGAGATCATCAACAACCCCCGTTGCGTGCTCGGTTTGGCAACCGGCTCAACTCCCCTGCCCACCTATAACGCTTTGATAGAGCTCAACGATGCGGGCATCGTGAGCTTCGAAACCGTTCGTTCGTTTAATCTGGACGAGTACGTTGGAATCCCCCGCTCCCATGAGCAGAGCTATTACTCCTTTATGTTTGAGAATCTCTTTTCTCGCGTCAACATAAAGCCCGACAACGTGCAGGTGCCCACCCCTGCCTCTACTGACCTTAACGACGACTGCGTGGCTTACGATGCAGCAATCGACGCTGCCGGCGGCATTGACATTCAGCTGCTTGGCATTGGCCACAATGGCCACATCGCTTTTAACGAGCCCACTGAGGTGTTTCCGTTTGGCACGCACATCGTTGACCTTACCGAAAGCACCATCGAAGCAAACACGCGCTTTTTTGACTGTGCCGAGGACGTGCCCAAAAAAGCCATGACCATGGGCATCGGCTCTATCATGAAGGCGCGGAGCATCGTCCTGATAGCCACCGGTGCAGGCAAGGCCGAGGCGGTCAAGGCTATGATCAAGGGTGAGGTTGACCCGCAGTGTCCTGCATCGGTGCTCCAGCTTCATCCCAATGTGACGGTATTCCTCGACGCAGAAGCTGCTTCGCTGCTGTAAGAAGCTTACTTTTAATACCTTTCGTCTTCGCTCTCTGCGCGCAGGATTGTCTTGTCGTCCTGCGCGTTTTTCTCTCTTCAATCTTGCAGCGCTCGCCTGTGCCGAATGCGCAGGAGGACATTCACTTTGTCATTGCGAGGGCGCAAGCCCGAAGAATCTTTTGTGCGGGAACGACAGGGGGGCATGGGTTCCCGCCTTCGCGGGAAGGACAGAGGGTTCCGGGGGAACGACAGGGGGGCTCGCGGTCGCGACCGACACTGT
>JAISPK010000013.1 GCA_031274985.1 Coriobacteriales bacterium
GGCCGCCGTGTATTCGGAATAGGTGGAGTACTGGTAGATATTGAGCTTGGAGCCACCGGTAACATTGAGGTTGCCACCCCTTACTTGTTGGAGGACTACCGGCATGCCCGCTGTCGCCCGCATGCTGCGGACGTTGAGGGTGGATCCGTTCAAAACATCGGTACCGCCGCCGCCGCTGATCATATCGATGATTCCGTTGTAATCGCCGCCGCCGGTGCCAAAGCCTTCAACGTCAAGGGTTGCCCCGTCGAGGACCTGTATCTGCGTCAGGGAAGTGTTTGCATCGCCGGAGTTGGCCCAACCAATCATGGTGATTGCATTACCGAGATCAGCTCTGACCGTTACATCGGCCCCTGCGTTTACGATAAGGTAAGCTTTGTAACCATTGGTATTAGGTATCAGGGCAATGGTGTCATAGAGCGAAGTGGCTGACCCGGCATTTGAGGTTGAATTTCCCACGAAGGACGCAACCGTTCGTGCGCCAATTATGAGGTTAGCAGAGCCCACAGCCCAACGACTGACAAAGATGTCCACGGTACAGTCTTCGCCAAACCTTACGGTTCCCTGACAGGCCGCTAAGTTATAGCCTGCTGTTGCAGTAACCAGCCCCATAGGCTCGGAGTTACTGGTATCGTTAGCAGTGATCTTAAGATCGCAACCGTCATCGAAGGCAATGGCGGCATTAAGGTGTGACCGGACGGCAACACCGGTTGTTATCTTTATATATACCTTGCTCCCCTTACCAAACAATACGTTACTGGTTGCAGCGCCAACAGAAACGACGCCGTTGAGAGCGCCGGTAATGGAGAGACTGCTGTCTACGCCGGTCTGCATGCCTGCAGGGGTGGTAAGAGCCGTGCCTCCTACCGAGGTAAGGGACAGACTGGCACTCTCACCTATATCGGTTTTGCCCGTGAGGGTGATGAGGTCGCTGCCATCGGTTCTGGACACCTCTACCGCTGCGTCTTTTTCCAGGTTCAGGTTGGCTGCGTGGATAGCCTGATTGCCGCCGGTAGTCTTTGCGATGGTCGCCGTACTTGCGACTCCAAAGGTGACATTACCTCCTGTGTCCAGCCCGTAGCCTGTGGTTACCTTTATGTTTGCTGTGCTTCCTGCGCCAAATCTGATACTCCCGCCCGTAGCAACAATGCCGCTGACTGTTCCGGTTATGGTGAGCTTGCTGCCTATGCCAAAGTCCGCTGCGGTTGGAGAGACGAGGGCAACCCCACCGGTTCCGGACAGTGACAGTTGCGAATTCTCGCCGGTAGCCGTCCAGCCCAACAGAGTTATGAGATTGTTTCCTCCTGTTTTGCTCAGCGAAGCAACGGCCCCGTCCGTCAGACTGAGATTAGTGGCGATTATCTGAGCTACGTTGCGGCTACCGTGCCACGTGACCGTTTCATCCAGCACAACCAATGCTCCGGCTACGTCAATAAGAGGGCGGCCCGCATTTGCGTTAACAACGTTGGTAAGCGCAATGGTCCAGCCAGCCGAGTTTGCCGGCGCATTGGTTGCAGCGTTGTAGATCATATAGGTGTTATTGGTACCGCCGCCGGTGATGTTGACGTTTTCAAAGATGAGCCATGCGGGCGAAGCTGCGGTGCGGTTGCCGAGGGTAAAGGCGTTTGCCGTATTAGCACGGGGACCCAAGTCAATCAGGCAGTGCTTTCCCGTGTCGCTTATTACCCGCAGGTCATTGACGCGTGCCGTTGCCGCTGCATTTGCCAGGTCGTTGGCTGCTGCCGTGTCGGTACGGACGATATCGTTCATCAAGACAATCTCAGAAACACCGGCATTATTGTCCCAGGCAGCTTTAAAGGTAGCCCAGTCGGTTACCTGCACCGAGGAGCCCACCGGCGTGTAGGGAATGCTGAGCGCTTCGATGCCGAAGCTCTCAGGGTTAGCCCCCTCAGGATCCTGGGGCTCCAGCCCATCATAACCGCTGCCTTCTGCAGCGGGGTCACCGCCAAAGGGGTCACCGCCAGAGGGGTCTCCAGCAAAGGGGTCACCGCCAAAGGGGTCACCGCCAAAGGGGTCACCGCCAGAAGGTTCTCCCGTACCCTCATCGAGCGCTTCGGATCCTGTGCCAAAAGGCTGGATAGAGGTGTCTTCCTGCACCCCCATCGATGCAATGGGGATGAGCGCCACCACCAGTGCAAGCGCAACAAGCAGGGTAAACGCCTTTCGGATAATGCGACCCTTTTTTACACGGTCTAGACTATCGCTGGCCTTGCCATTCAGTTCTCTCATATTCATGTTAACCCAACCCTCTTAAGTCTTTGATGCACCACTGCATCTCCCCGGACATTTCGCCTCTGCATAACACCATTGCAGAGTCCACCACGGTTTTTCCTACTCAGAACACTTGGTAGCGTTGAAGGTCTGCGGTTCCTTTGCGAGATTCATCCCCCCCACTGCTACCTGGAGATAAAGAGGTTGCTAAGGGGTGATATGTCACCTCTGTAATGACGAAATGTGTTGTTTTCTTAAGTGATTGCCAGTGCAAACCAACTTCTACGACTTCTGAACCCCGGCACTCTTTACCCCTTGCTACCCTCAACACCACCAACCATGAGGAGCAACCTCACGGTATATTTCTATCACATGATAGCATGTTTTATCAATTACTACAGCATATCTGCACTACCGGTCAAAAAAGGGGGCTCTTTGCCTTTTGCTGGCTCAAAGCGACCTTTGGGGTAAGGCGGGTTACAAACGAGTAGCAGAGAGCGCTGATGGACACGCTCGGGAATTGTTCTTAAAAAGGTTTCTCTGTGAATTTACCCGATGGACACGCCCGGGTGTTTTGTGTGCAGGAGACCCTCTCCCACCCACCGCTTTGATGGGCACGCTCGGCACGATTGATTGATCTACCTCTAACGCAACGGAGTGTTAGGCGCTTAGCTCCCCAGCAGGTACGTGCTCACGGTCAACGGCTCCTCAAGCTCCAGTGCGTTTGAACGATAGTACTGCCGGTAGGTTATTACCTCACAATACGTATCGCCAGCAGAGATGCTATCGCCACCAGCAAATTCCTTGACGTTGCCCGAGGCATCATAATAGCCCAGTATGGTTGAGGTCACGGTAATGACGAGACCTTCCTCCAGGGGGTGCCCGACAAATCCTACCTTGACGACCTGTCCGTTGGCACTTGCCTTGATGGTAACCGGATAGTCGGTGGTGTTGATGAAGCGCAGATCATTGGTGCCACTGGCCACTGCGGCATCAAGACCCAAGGGGGCATAATCAACCGTCTGTGCGTAGGGGTACCGCTCGGTTATCTCCAGGTTTGCACACAGGGCAGCAATATACAGAGCCGTTGAGACCTGGGAAACGCCGCCGCCGGTTACCTCTCCGGTTGCACTGCCTTCTACCTCAGGTGCATCGAGATAGCCATTGTCGCTACCAATGTTTCCCAGAGCGCTCAAAAAGGAGAACTCCTCACCTGGCGCAACGACCTGGCCGTCAATAGCAGCGACAGCCAAACTGAGATTCTCGGCACGTGCCCCGTTTTCTCCTCCAGAGATAGACTTATATTCGCTGATGACCATTTCTGCTTCATCATACGAAGTAGAGGAGACCGTTCCCACACCGGCTGTGCCTGAAACAGGAAAACCGTATGCGGAGTCTCCGTAGTAGGAATAATAGCTCTGGTAGTCATCCAGCAGGGCAAAATACGAAGTAGAGATCATCGCCACAATCAACACCAGGCAACTAAAAACGAGGGCGATAAGGGGAACCAGCGGATTCTTTAATAAAGAGGGGCTTGGCTTAAAGCTCGGTATTTGCCTGTTCATGCTTACTTCTTACCTTCGCCATGGCCAGAGGCTGATAAACGGGTGGCCATCAAGGCAATCTTGTAGCCAACCTGTTTTGCTTTTTCTTTATCGCCGGTCTTCAAGTACGCGGACACCGCTGCGCTGTATGCGGTCTTCTTCAAGGAGGGGTCATCGGTAACCGATGCCGCTTCTACATAGAGCTTGGCAGCAACCGGCAAGAAGCCTTTATCGCTCAAGGCCTTGGCCTTGGCAAAACAGGTCTCAAAGTCAAGCTGCTTCATCCTGGGGGCAGGCTCGGGTTCGGGCTCTGGCTCCGGCTCAGGCTCAAGCAGGGACTCGGCCTGTGATACAAAAATCAGGTTTGCCGGGTCATCAGCTGCTGAGACAAGCTCTGATTCTGAGGTGAAAATTGACCAGGGCTGCGGGACAGGTTCGAGGTCAGGCTTAAACGAGAAAAGCAGTGTGGAGGCGGACTTAACCAAGGGCTCCGGCTCCTCTTCAAGCTCCGGCTCCTCTTCAAGCTCCAGCTCAAAGGAGGACTCAGGTTGGAGCTCATCTTCTGGCTCAGAGTCTGTCTCCGGATCAAAGGAGAATAACAACACGGCCTTGGGCTCGGGCTCAGGTTCGGGTTCGGGCTCCGGCTCGGGTTCGGGCTCCGGCTCGAGCTCGGGTTCGGGCTCCGGCTCGGGTTCGGGTTCGGGCTCCGGCTCGGGCTCAGGCTCGGGTTCGGGTTCGGGCTCCGGCTCCGGCTCGGGCTCCGGCTCCAACTCCGGTTCCGGTTCGGGCTCGGGTTCGGGCTCGGGTTCGGGCTCGGGCTCGGGCTCGGGTTCGGGCTCCGGTTCCGGTTCGGGCTCAAGTTCGGGTTCGGGCTCGGGCTCGGGCTTCGGCTCCGGCTCCGGCTCAAACTCAGGTTCAATCTCCTGAAACACAAAGAAGTCACTCTCCAGCTCGACAGGCTTGGGTTCTTCTGGCGCGGGAGTCTGGGCAACCTCAGAACTCACCTCTGGTGAGGTGTCAAAGGCAACGGCATCTTGTTTGATGGCAGAGGAATCATACTCGGCAAATTGCCACGAAAACCTGGGGGACTCAATGGCTTCCATCACGCCCCGGTCAAAGTCCAACTTCTCGTCAACGGCACTTGCCTTTGCAGGCGCTTTTTTCTTTCGCTCAGGCATCAGGTAGAGATAGATACCTAACGGAACCACTAAGGCAGATATCGCAAAATAGGGAAATATGTTTCTGACGCCAAAGAGCATGGTGAGCACCAGATGCAATGCCCATATTATGATGAGTGCAATAAAAGAAGCCGAGACAGCACGTCTTTGTGCTTTTTGCTTACAGAAGTAACGCCTGACAAGCGCCCAGACTATCAGTACTATCAGCAAAGAAACCAAAGCAATGAGCAGACTAAGTAATGCGTTTTCTGTCATCTTTTCAAACACTCCCAATCTTGATTTTCCGGTAAAAATCACTTAACGAACAACCACCAGATTTACCACCGCATATAATTGTAGTGAGGGACACCAAAATGAGCAAGGTGTAAGAGCAACATATTCCCTGATCAGTCCCATAAAACCGCCATTACGGAGCATTATTCTCCTCAATGATGGTGAACTCGCGGGATGCAACCCCTGTTTCTCCTTTTTCGTTTGATATCGTCCACTCTATCTGATAATTACCAGCCGGCAACGAGCCAAAGGTCGTATGACCAACAATCAGCTCCCTCCCCCGCAAAACTTCTCTGCCCTTTTCATCCCTGATGAGCCACTCCACGGGGAATCCTTCGCTCAACACGATCTCTGCAAATACCGGATTATAGGTTTCTGGATAAGCAGGGTTGTCGTTTGCCATGTTGATACTTACGCTTTGAGGCATAAAGAGGGATTCGCTCACTTCCAACGATGCCACAGCCTTGCTCCCCCTGTTGGTTTCCAAAGATTCGTGTACATAATGCAGGGCGATTGTTGCCGCACCCAGCACCATCCCTGAAGCCGCAACGCCGGCTACAATTGCCTTATAGGCAGCGGACGCTGAGACAGCGCCTGCCGTAGTAGCAAGCTGGGGTAATTGCTCGGTAAGGCTGCGCCACAGGATCTCTGCTTTTTCCGGTGAAAGCGCCTGATCTACCGCGCCGATGAATCCAGCCGTAAAGAGCGCATCGAGCGAGGTTCCCTTGAAGGTATCGTCGCTTTCAAGGCTGGAGGCTTCGGCAAGTTTATTCTCATACTCTTCTAACATGAGCTTCATGTTTCTCTTGGCTCTGCTGATATTTGAGCCAACCACGGTTACCGTCGTGTCCATCGCTTCAGCAATGTCCTTGTAGGATAGATCGTAGTAGTAATAGAGCAGGAGCGTATAGCGCTGCTTTTTGGGGAGCTTGCTGATAAAAAAGCGTACCAGCTCATCACGCTCCTTGGCCTCAAACACCTGTGGCGGCACTTCGTTTTTGTCGTCAACAAGCAGCTGCTCTACTTCTTCTAACGAAACGTACCTTAGCCTTGCTTCCTTTTGGTTGAACTTGCTGCACACATTCATGGTCACCCGGTAGAGATAAGAATGAAACGCGTAGGGCGACTTAAGGTTGGCAAGCCCTTTATGCAAAGAAATCAAGACCTGCTGCACCGCGTCCTCAACATCGCTTTTGTTGACCAGGGTAGAACACACATTAAAATAAATAGTGTTAAAGAAGATCTGATACAGCTTGGGAAAAGCCTTAGCATCCCCCCTCATACACTTCCTGATCAAGCGTGCTAAAGTGCGCTTTGATAGATCTCTGCTTCCTCTTTCGTCAGCCATCGATACTATTCCGTCTTTTAGTAAGGAGCGTCAAAGCTACTGATTTATTGCTTTTAATTACAATCTTGTTAAAGCTGCGTTCTATTATTTACAACCCCTCCTCTGCCCTGAGCGATTGCCTACCCAATCTCTCACTTCGATAACATCATAGCATGATTGCCTTCACTGAGAGCGTCAATTCGGTCATTGCCGTCTTTTGGGCGGCCCTGTGCTGCTCAAAGCGCAATATTAGGGGGTTTTCTTGGACAAATAACGCTAGGGGCTCATAAAAACCACCTGGAGTTGGCGGGGTAGAGACCAACTCCAGATGGTTATAGAATCCTTCGCTTGGCGGGGTATTACCAAATCGAAGGTCGATATGGCTATGTCTACTTTATCTACACCTACATGCCAAGTCTGGCTCGGCACCATCCCTACTAAACTCTTCCGACCTGTCTGCTGAGCAATCGTTCCCATTATCAACTCTGCAGACCTTTTTGTAGAACCTGCTTACCCTGTATATAAAGATACACCTTTTTTTTGGTTATTGCATTATTTTTTTTACAAATGTTTGTTATTATTTATCTTTTTCTCAGATTGTCGAACAATAATCGTAAAATTTGGTGATGAGTAGAGGCTGCAATGGTAGTAAGCGGCATGCTCTGTGCTACTATTTTGGCAACATCAAAGTGAGTGTCGATGGATTAGGGGAGTTATGGATAACCACAAACAGCCTATTGAGGAACCACCCGAGCCCGAGAGCGCTCCCGAGCCCGCTGCTGCACCTCAGGCTCAGTTCATCGAATTCCAAAAGGCGGACGAGACTATCCGGGTCATGGTTCACCGGGCTCCCTCTCAAGAGATTTACCTGGCGCTCGAACCACCTGAAGCGATGCCTTACGTTGTTGCTCCCTTCGAAATGGCTCCAGACGAAGTCGCCAATTTTGTGGGGATGCGCCTGGAGGTCATCAGTGAGCTGCGAGCCGAGATGCTTAAACGTTTCAAGAAGACCGCCTCGCTCAAGTGCCGCTTTAGGCCAGGGGATGTGGTCTACTTACTGGGGCGCCCCTTTATGGTGCGGGTTAATGTGTTCGCCGCAACCAGAAGTATGAAAAAGAGCGCACGCGGTCGCGCTAACGTTAAAGCAAGCATCCAGTCGGATGTCAGCGTTATTCTTATTGAGTTGATCCAAAAAGGCAATTACGATCAGGGCAGGCTCGCCTTTCTCTCTTTTGCAAAACCTGTTTTTGCGCGCAACATCGCCAGCCTGATACAACAATGTATGCACCGGGTGTTTCCTGAGGCGCACGTTCCCTCCACTGTTAAGTGCCGCCCGATGCGCGATGCCTGGGTCCGAATAGACGACGAGAAGGACACCGTGTGGTTTTCGGAGAGCCTTATCGGTTACCCGCCTAATGCGGTGGTTTACGCCTTTCTCGTTGAGATAATCAAGCGCGTCGCTGCCGATGCAAACGAAGAAGAGCGCCATGCGCTACTCACCAAAGGGGTTCCCAACTGGCAGGGCATAAAGGCCCTGCTCGCCGACCCGCATAATCGCTACAACCTGTAAGGCAAAGGGGCGGCGCTCAGCACACCAGCCCCGTCCCCTGTCCCGACTTAGCTACTTTGTCTTGAACTTCTCGAGTTTCCAGTCAGGAATGCCGCATCTTTTGCAGGCGCGCTGATAGTTGCGGTGTTTTAACTGACGGATGCCTCTGCCTCTCTTTGAATCCCGCACCTTAAAGGTGCAGCCACAATGAGTTGAGATGATCATCGATTCGCCCTCTTTTCTGATTGCTTTGACTCCGTGCAAAACGCCTGTGCGCGAAGGCCAGAGCCTTATCTTGTCAACCAGATCAAAGAGCCGCTTGTTCTTTTCGCGGTAATGATGGTGAGCCAGCAGGCTATTCAT
>JAISPK010000019.1 GCA_031274985.1 Coriobacteriales bacterium
TGTACATTGTGTCCAGCAAGTCCGGCTCTACCATTGAGCCGTTGATGTTAGAGCGGGTGACCTGGCAGTATGTTGCCGACCACCTGACAGTCGAGGGCGCCGCACAGCGGTTTGTGGCAATTACCGAGCCGGGAAGCAAGCTTGAACAACTTGCCCAGGAAAAGAATTACCGCTTTATCCTCCATCCGCCAACCGACCTGGGAGGAAGATACTCGGCCCTCAGTGTTTACGGGCTTTTTCCCCTTGCCTGCGTTGGTATCAACATTGAGCAGTTGATAAGCACGGCAGCGCGCATGGAGCAACGCTGTGCCGCAGATTCGCTGGACAACCCTGCGCTACAACTGGCCTGCTTTATCTATGACCACTATAGGCGAGGCCGCGACAAGATCTCTTTGATCATGCCCAAGTCAGGGGCGGTATTCGGCCTTTGGCTGGAGCAACTGATTGCTGAAAGCCTGGGAAAGCAGGACATCGGCGTTTTGCCCAATGTTGAGATCGACCCCTCTAATCTGCATGCAGCACACGAAGACCGGATGATAATCTCCTATGCCCTGGGCCTCACCGAAGGATTTGAAGAATCCCTCATGCATCTTGACCCCTCAATACCGGCCCTGCATTACCGTCCGGACTCCGTTGATGAGCTCTTTGATCTCTTTGTTTTGTGGGAATTTACCGTTGCCCTGGTGGGACTTCTCATGGAGGTCAATCCCTTTGATCAGCCGAATGTCGAAGACACCAAAAAGAGGGTCCGCTCACTGCTCTTAGGCCAGGGAAGCGATGCTCCGTCAGAGGAAACCGCTGTCACAGAGCAGGAATCTGATTACCGGGAGATCACTTTTTTGGAGGACGGCTTTGTCCGCAGCGTGTGGCTTTCGCGAGCATTTATCGAAAACACCGGCCTTGAGCTTGAAGACCTCTCAATAGACCTCATACTGAGAACACTGCTCGGCACTCTTCGCTGCAATGACTACTTTGCACTCAATGCGTTTTTGCCGTTCAGAGGATATGGGCGCAGGGAGGCACTCGAGCGCATACGCGACTATGCGGCCAGCCGCCTGGGTGTTGCTGCCTGTCTGGAGATCGGGCCTCGCTATTTGCACTCAATCGGGCAGTTCCATAAAGGTGGCCCCAACACGGGCGTGTACTGTTTTCTCTCGGCAGACGAAGATGAGGACATCAAGATCCCCGGCGAGGAGTTTACGCTTGGCATGCTGGCCACTACGCAGGCGCAGGGTGATTTCCTGGCTCTGGCTGCGCGGGGTCGTCGTGCCATACAGATTCATCTGGCAAGCAACGACGAAGAGACCCTCAGTCGTTTTGCCGACCGTTTCTGCCTGGCGGTTTGCGCGACCTAGCGTCCCTAAAATCAGATCCGGTGCTTTTTCCTGCGCCCGGCGTAGGCAGCGTAGGTAGTAAGCAGCAGCCCCGCCAGCAGCAGGGCAATTGCACTGCCAGCGGCAAGTAAGCCGGCGTTGTCGCCAGTAGAGGGGATCGATGCCTGCCCTGACGGGGGAGAGGCGCTATCAGGCGTATAGTAGTTCCCCACCCATACATATGACGCGTTGGCATTAACAATAAAGTCGGTATAGGTGAGATAAGGCGGCTTGGTTGAGGGAGTCACAAAGTCCGCAGCGGTTTTGGGAAGGTCGACCCAGGTGTTTTCGTCGTAGAACAGGATATAGGTGTTGTTGGCACTGATGGACCCATCGATAGTCACCTCTGCCCCATCGTAGGCTATTACGCCCACGCCATCAGTCGCAATGACACTGCCACCAATAGCTACCTGCGAGTTTGAATAGGCTTGAACCCCACTCTCGCCACTGGCAGCAGGAGTAGAGACACTGCCATCAACAGACACCATCGAGAAACCATCGGCATACACGCCAGAAAACGCTGAGGTCACCTTGCCACTGACTGAACAAGAACTGCTATTCATGGCAGCGATAGCCCACCCCGCGCTAATTCCGGTATTGACGAAGGCATTGACATCGCCCCAGACTGTGGTCGATGCCATCTTGAGAATAATCGCAAAGCCGGCTACCGTTACAGCGGCAGGTGCGGTCATGGTGCCAACAAGCACGTTGCCGCTGTTTGCAGCGTAGATTCCGCCTCCACCAGCGTTAATGCCGCCCAGTATCTCCACAAGACCAAAGTCATATACGGCCACTCCGTTGCCCGTTGTGTCTACCTTGCCCTCGATAGTGATAAAAGCACCGGACGAGATGACCGCGCAATTATCCAAACCAATACTAATGGGGTCGCGATCAGTCGCCAGCACATCACCGGCAATGTTCAGCGAACCGGTGCCGTAGCTGAAAGAGGAAGCAGTACTATCGGTTACTATCAAAACCGTGTATGAAGGAAAGATGCCGTCGTAGAGAATCAGGCTTCCGCTGATGTTAAGATCAAAGCCAGCTAGATCCAGGGTGAAGGTTGACTTCGTTTCGAGACTAAGGTCGCCGGTAATATCGATAGTGTCTTTCAAGACGATCTCATCACCGGTTGACGGTGACATTTGAAGAATCGCGTTATTGAATGAGAATGAACCTTGTGAGACACCGCCAAGAAAAACCTCACAGGTGTCAGGGGCGGCTGGGGATGCCGCAAACGCCTGTACGGGCGCTGCGCTAAACATAATCATCGCCACCATCATAGCGAGCAGTACGGCCAAACCCCTCGAGGCGTTCCTCTTCATGGCTTTCATTCTATGATCCTCTCCTTTGTGCTACCACACTTATCAACACTTGACCAAGCGATAAAAATGCCTGATGCAAAGTCCATAGTATACCAGTTAAAAGAATTGGCTTTCCTAAAACAAAACTACCCTGAAGTTTTGTATGATTATCGTTTGTAAAAGTTTGGAGAAAATATATGCATTTAACCACAGAAGCAGTGCGTGAACTCGCTTTTTGTGCCCGGATAGAACTGCACGACGAAGAGCTGCCCGCGTTGACCCGCGACCTCAACGCCATAATGGACAGCCTTGAGCCTATCACCCACTTTGAACTGGATGAAGTAGAGCCAACCTATCATCCTATTGCCGGGCTCGTCAACGTGACGCGCGAGGATGTGGCTAAGCCGTGCCTTACGCAGCAAGAAGCTCTCTCTAACGCGCCGTTCACCCAAGACGGACAGTTCAAGATTCCGCCTATTCTCGCAGATGCCGGAGGAACCCGATGAGCCTCTCACCTGCTGAATACACCGGGTTTTCGGTACTGGACATCCTCACCGGATTGGACTGTAGGGATTTTACTGCGCGTGATGTTGCCAAAGCTGCTATAGCCACCATAGAATCGCTCGAGGCAGAGCACGTGGGAGCATTTATCTCCCTTACTCCCGAGATGGCCCTGAAGGCCGCCGGAAACGTCGACGGTACCTGTGTCTCCGGAGCCTCGCCCTTTGAGGCAGGCCTGCTTGCCGGGGTGCCTATCGGCTATAAAGACAACATGAATCTTCTCGGAAGCCGCACAACGTGCGCGAGCCGCATGATGGAAAACTACGAGAGCATGGTCAACGCCACCTGTGTGTCCAAGACTCTGGCAGCAGGAGCGCTCCCCATGGGAAAAACGAACCTGGATGAGTTTGCCTTTGGTTCTTCAACCGAAACGTCTGCCTTTAAGACGACCCACAATCCCTGGGACCTGACCCGGGTGCCCGGTGGCTCAAGCGGCGGGAGTGCTGCTGCGGTGGCTTCCGGCATGCTCACGGTGGCTCTGGGCTCAGACACCGGCGGATCCATCCGCCAACCGGCATCGTTTTGCGGCGTGGTGGGCTTTAAGCCAACCTACGGCGTGGTGAGTCGCTATGGCGTGGTTGCCTTCGGCTCTTCACTCGACCAGGTGGGCCCCTTCGGCCGCTCGGTTGCCGACGTTGCCCTCACCACCGATGCTATGTGCGGCCACGACGTAAGGGACTCTACCAGCCAAAACATCGATCCCACCTACTACAAGAGTGTGCTCGCCGGGCAAAGAGAGGGCATCAAGGGCATGCGGGTAGGCGTTGTTTCCGAGTATCTCAATGCTCCGGGGGTCACCGCAGAGGTTACCGCTGCCTTCAAAGAGGCGCTCCAACGCGTCGAAGACCTTGGCGCCCATATTGTGGAGCTGGAGCTACCCCATGCCAAGGCGGCCCTTTCTGCCTATTATGTCATCGGGCCCTGCGAGGCGTTTTCCAACCTCTCGCGCTTTGATTCCATCCGCTATGGGTATTGTGTCCCCGACGCAACCACCATGACGGAGCAATACGAACGAAGCCGTGCCGAGGGCTTTGGGCCGGAGGTCATCCGCCGCATCCTGCTCGGCACCTATCTGCTCAGCAGCGGGGTCTATGATACCTACTACTATCCGGCCCAACAGGTGCGCACGCTCATCACGCAGGATTACCACAGCGCTTTTGAGCAGGTTGACGTGCTGCTCACGCCAACGAGCCCGCGCACGGCCTTTGCCGTTGGCGAGGTCTCTGACCCCACCACCATGTATCTGTCCGACATCTTTACCATTCCCATCAATATCGCCGGCAATGGCGGGCTGAGCCTGCCGATTGGCTTGGGGCTAGACAGCGGCATGCCGGTGGGTCTCCAGATCATCGGACCCCAGTTCAAAGACTCCAATATCATGCGGGTGGCAGCAGCGCTTGAAGCTACCTATGACATCCCGCGCCTGGCACCTCTTGTCCAAGAGCTGAGTAACACACCGGGAGGAGATGCCCGATGAAAACGCTCGCTGAGGTATTCTGCGATTGGGAGGCCGTCATCGGCCTCGAGGTGCACACCGAGCTTACGACGCTCAACTCCAAGGTGTTCTGTCCGTGCAAGGTTGAGTTTGGCGCACCGCCCAACTCGCAGGTCTGCCCGATATGTCTGGGCATTCCCGGCACCCTGCCGGTGCTCAACCGGGCTGCCATTGAGAGTACCGTTCTCGCGGGCCTGGCAACCAATTGCACTATTGAAAAACAGAGCATGTTCTATCGTAAACACTACTTTTACCCGGACATGACCAAAAACCTGCAGATTACCCAGGGCCCGGTTGCTTTTTGTATGCGAGGCGGTCTTACCCTGGAGGTACTGGGCGCATCAGCAGCAGAGCGCACACATCTGGAGGGCACGCAGCCGGTGGACCAGAGCAACGTAAACGGAGCTAGCCCCGCTGACGGCTACGTCACCCGCATCGGTATCACGCGCATCCATCTGGAGGAGGACGCCGGTAAGCTGGTGCATATCGGCGGCGAGAGCGGACGTATCTCCGGTGCCGACTACAGTCTGGTGGACTACAACCGCTGCGGCATGGGTCTCATCGAGCTGGTCACGGAGCCTGATCTACGCACGCCGGAAGAAGCCCGTCTCTTCTTGCAGAAGCTGCGCCTGATTTATCTGACACTGGGCATCTCGGACTGCTCAATGGAGCAGGGCTCCCTGCGCTGTGACGGCAATATCAGTCTGCGCCGGCGCGGGACGAGTACCTTTGGCACCAAGACTGAGCTCAAGAACATGAACTCCTTCAAAAACCTCCACGACGGTCTTGCCTTTGAGATCTGCCGCCAGGCAGAACTCCTGGAAAGCGGCGGCACAGTGGTGCAGGAAACCAGGCACTGGGAACCATCGAAAAATCGTACGATTGGCATGCGCTCCAAAGAGACCGTTGCAGACTACTATCTCTTCCCCGATCCTGACCTGGCGCCCAACGACCTGAGCGATGCGTTCATAAACGAGATGCGCTCACGGCTGCCGGAGCTGCCCGATGCACGCATTGCCCGCTATGTGACAACGTTGCAGCTTTCTTTGGCTGACGCGCGCATCCTCGCAGGAGACATCGAACTGGCGCGTTTCTTTGACCGGGCGCTCGAAGCAGCACCACAAACCGCAAGTACCCAAGAGCTGGCAAAGCCGCTTGCCAATATGCTGATAAACGAGGTCTCTGCCTATCTCAATGCCGAGACCCTCTCACTTGAGCAAACCAAACTCAAGCCGGAGTATCTCCTCGAGCTCACCCAACTGGTGCTGAGCGAAGAGATATCATCCAAGCAAGGAAAGGAAGTACTGGCGCAGGTATTCATCCAAGGAGTATCACCAGCAGAACTGGTGGAAGAGTTGGGCATCAAGCAGGTATCTAATGTTGAAGAGATCGGGGCAGTCGCCCAGCGTATACTTGATGCCAACCCCGCAAAAGTTGCGGAATATCAGGCAGGAAAAACCGGGTTGCTCGGGTTTTTCGTCGGGCAGGCCATGAAGGCAACCGACGGCAGGGCAAACCCCAAACTCATCAACGAGACCTTTGTCAACCTTTTATCGAAAGGAACAGAATCCCATGGCTAAGATACGATTCAACTACTTTGACGCTTTTGAGCATATTGCGCAGTGCGCCTGCAGGGAAGCCAGAATGCTCAACGAGATCATGACAGACTTCTCTCATGCTGATCTTCCCGAGCAACTGGTAAAGATGCATGAGATAGAAAACGAAGCAGACAGCGAAAATCACCAGATCTACCGACATCTGGCCAATGAGTTCGTGCCTCCCATTGAGCGCGAGGACATCGTCACCCTGGCTCAGAATCTCGACAATATCGTCGATTACATCGAGGGTGTGGCGCAACGCCTCTACATGTTTGACATCAAGGAGATTCCCGAGCCTGCCCTGCAGATGGGGGTGTTGATAGAAAAATCCAGCGTGGCACTTGCCGAAGCAATCAAGGATTTTCGCAACTTCAAAAAATCCAAAACGCTTGACCAGCTGCTCATCACCGTAAACGACAGCGAAGAAGAGGCCGACAAGATCTACTTCAATGCGGTGAGGGACATCTTTGTCGAATGCAAAGACAGCCCGCTCTATGTCATGACCTGGTATGACCTTTTGGTTGGTATGGAACGCTGTGTGGACGCAACAGAAAATGCTGCCTCTACCGTTTCGACCATTATCATGAAGAACACCTGATAGTGCAGAAGACCTCTGAGCGTGTGGAGCGTGCTTAAGTGAGCACCATACTGGTATTTGTTTTGATATTTGCCCTTATCTTTGAGTTCATTAACGGATTCCACGATACGGCAAATGCTATTGCCACTACCGTCTATACCCGGACGCTCTCGGTGGGCAAAGCCATTGTCCTCGCCTCGGGCATGAATTTTTTGGGTGCGCTGGTGTCAGAGAACGTCGCAAAGACCATCACCGCAGGAATAGTGTCGGTACCCATTGAAGAATACGTTGTTATGGCCGCACTCATCGGCGCGATTATCTGGAATCTCTTTACCTGGTGGCGCTCTATTCCCTCGTCATCTTCCCATGCGCTCATCGGCTCGCTTATTGGTGCTGTTATCGTCTATACCCTGGGCATCGAGGGAATCAAGTGGGAGGGCGTGCTCAACAAGATAATCATCCCGCTCTTTACGAGTCCCATTCTGGGGTTTTTTCTCGCCTATGTTCTGATGAAGCTGATAAACAGAGCCTTTCAAAGGTTTGCCCGCAATAAAGTCAACCGGGTATTCAAGCGCCTCCAACTGCTCTCAGCTGCGTTTGTGGCATTCAGTCATGGCAACAATGATGCGCAGAAAACCATGGGCATCATTACGCTGGCGTTGATTACCGGCGGGTTGTTGCCTGCCGATGCCGGTGTGCCGATATGGGTTAAGATAATCTGTGCGGGGACGATTGCAGCAGGCACGGCAATCGGCGGCTGGAAGATCATGAAAACGATGGGTGGGGGAGTCACCAAACTCAGCCCTTCCAGCGGTTTTGTTGCTCAGACCACGGCGGCAGCGGTCATTGAGAGCATGTCTTTCATCGGCGCGCCTATCTCTACGACTCAGGTGATCTCTTCTGCGGTCATGGGGGTCGGTTCGGCCAAGCGGCTCAGTTCGGTTAAGTGGAAGGTCGCCGGCGACATCGCAATCACCTGGGTCGTTACTTTGCCGGCGGCAATGATCCTCGGTGGACTCTCCGTCTTCATCATCAAACTCTTTGTGAGTTAGCGCTTGACAGGGGGACGGGCCTGGTGCGCTGACAAAAGGGGACGTTGCTGACAAAAAGGGACGTACCTTCTGTCTTGTTGGGCAACTGGTTGTCCCAACAAGACAGAAGGTACGTCCCCTTTTGTCAGCACTTCCCCCTGTCAACCCTGTCCCCTCAGCCTCCTGATGATGTTATGCTAAACTAAGCGACTTGAGCTGGTGTGGCGCAATGGTAGCGCAACTGATTTGTAATCAGTAGGCTGTGGGTTCGAGTCCCTCCACCAGCTCCAGAAAAACCCTGTAGAGGAGCGGTGATGAAAAAGATCACAGGTGGCAAAAGGTTCCTTAGGTTCTTACTGGTGCTCTCCCTTAGTTTTTGCGTGCTTTCTCTGCCGGCCTTTACCTGGGCGCAGGCCAATGAGGCACCACCCCAGCCCCAAAAAGTCAACGAGCTTGCTCTCGGCAGACCCGGCGAAACCACCTTATCCCCCACGGGAGACTCCAAGCCAATCTACCTACCTATCGTGCTGGCAGGCGCAGGTGTTGTTGTGTTTTGCGTAGCGTTTATTCTCTACAAAAGGCGCAAGTGAAAGTCGCAGGTTTTAGACTGTTCATTATTACTCGAAACATTACGGATATTACGTTTATGGAGAATGTTATACTTTTGTTCGGACAGAAGAAATTCAGCAGAAGGAGGTAGGGTTGGGGACCTCTAAAAATTATGTAACTAACAGTAAACCGGTTGTCCTCACCGTAGACGATGACCCTATTATTTTGAATGCAGTGCTTGCTGCACTCAAAGACGAATATCTGGTGAGACCCTTTCCTTCCGGCGAGGCAGCACTCAGTTATCTCGAGAAAAATCACGTAGATATTATCCTGTTAGACCATAATATGCCCGAGATGACCGGCCTGGATGTGCTGGACAAATTGCAGAGTGATTCCCGACTCGAGGATATTCCTGTTATCTTCCTTACCGGCTCGGTCAATAGTGACGACGAAGTTCAGGCACTCAAAAGCGGAGCTGTTGACTATTTGCTCAAACCGTTTCGTCCCCGGGCCCTTATTACCCGGGTGCGCTTGCAACTGGAGCTTTATCGCCATCGCCATCAGCTGGAGGAGATGGTTCAGGAAAAAACCAGCGAACTCCGTTTTGTTAACAAGAAGCTTGAACAGCGCGATCGCATCACGCTGGATCTTTTAGCGCAGGCGTCGGATCTGCGCGACCATGACACCGGCGAGCACATCGACCGGACCACCGCCTACACGCGCATACTGGTCATGGATCTGGTAAATAACCCCAAAGAGGGATACGAGATAACTCCGGAGTTTGGGCAGGACATCATCGACGCCGTCAAACTGCATGATCTGGGCAAACTTGCCATGCCCGACAGCGTGTTGCTCAAACCGGGCAAGCTGACCACCGAAGAATTCAACATAATAAAAACTCACCCCATTCATGGCTCAGAAATGCTCCGAAATGCAATAGAAAAGATGGACGAAGACTCTCTCTTTCAGACGGCCTTGGAGATAACCTATGGGCATCATGAAAAATGGAATGGAACCGGGTACCCCCGGGGTATTGCCAGAGAAGAGATACCGCTCTGCGCTCGCATTGCCGCGATTGCCGATGTTTTTGATGCGCTCACCTCTGACCGCCCCTATAAAAACGCCTTTACCGCTCCGGAAGCTTTTTCGGTTATCTACCAGGACTCGGGCACGCATTTTGACCCTTATCTTGTGGAGGTCCTCAAGCGTTACGAAAAAGACTTTGAAGCGGTTTCACTGGCTAATCAAGACACGATTAAAGAGTATATGTAGAGAACTACTGTGGCAGGGCCTGCGGGTGTCAACTCCAGGCTGACAATCTAAGAGCAAGGAAGAGGGCTTTTTATGTCTGATGCGGTTATCAACAGAATTCTTGCCGAGACGGCGATACCTGGCATGGATATTCCGGAGGCACTTTCGCGGATGGGAAACAACCCAAAGCTCTATATGCGCATTATTCACTCCTTTACCACCAATATGCCCAGTAACCTTGCAGAGATAGCTACCAGCGGTCTTACTGCGGCCACACTGACGGACTACGGCATAAGGGTGCACGGCGCCAAAGGTTCCTGCTACGGCATAGGCGCCAACGCCGTGGGCGATTTTGCAAAAAGACTGGAGATGGCGGCAAAGTCCGAAGATCTGCAGACCTGCCTGCGCAGCAACGATGACTTCATTGCAGAAACAAGAAGGCTTATTGTGCAGCTGGAAGCCCTGGAAGCAAAAGTTACCGCACTCGAAAACCCCCAGGAGGACAAGCCTCAGGCTATCAGGCCGGACCTGAGAAAGCTCGACAAACTGCTGAGTGCAACACAAAGATTTGACATCGATGAGATGGGGCGGCTGATCGATGAGCTCACGAGCAAAGAGTATGTTCAGGATGGCGATATGGTCCAGAAGATCAAATCGGGCTTTGAAGCCTATGATTATCAGTACATCGAGGAGATCCTTATCGCGTACCTGTGATTGCCCGTTTGCAACCGCCCGGCCAGTTGCCAAAACAGGTGGCCCTGTGAGAGAATAGGCACCCAGAAAACGCAGACTTACTCGCTCAACCTTGATTCGCACAACAATAATCGCAGTTCTAACGCAGTAGAAAAGGCAGCACAATGGAGTTTCTCAAAGTCTCATCTAAATCATCTCCTCCTTCAGTGGCTGGTGCTATTGCCGGAATGATCAAAGACGGCGTACATGTAGAGATCCAGAGCGTGGGTGCCGGAGCGGTCAACCAGGCCGTCAAGGCCATTGCCATTGCCCGCGGGTTTCTCTCTCCCATTGGTATCGAGATCGTCTGCGCTCCCTTTTTTGCTGATATTGATATCGACGGCGAGATCAGAACCGCCATCCGTTTTGTGGTGGAACCCAGATTTATGCGCGCTTCTTCAGCTGCCGATTCCTTTGAGCACATGAAGCTCGACTCGCAACAATTCCAACCCCCGTTTTAGAATGAGTCACCGCACTACAGGCAAAACCGCTGCTCACGGTGGAGCACTTTACCCTCCGCCCGCAGACATGCGAGGGGGAGCGTGGCTAACAGGCAGCACCTATCACGTGATCACCTTTGGTTGCCAAATGAATAAAAGCGACTCCGAGCGCATCGATGGCATGTTAAATGCTCTGGGCGGAGAAGCAGTTGCCAGCTCCGAAGGGGCCGACATCATCGTTTTTGTGACCTGTTGCGTCAGGGAAGCTGCGGATGAACGCCTCTACGGGCAGGTTGCCTCGCTCAAGAATTCGGGAGCCCTGGTGGCGGTGGGCGGATGCATCGGTCAGCGAGACGCTGCTGAGCTTGCCGCAAAGATGCCGCACGTGGGGGTGGTGTTTGGCACACACAACATCATGAGCCTGCCGGCGCTTATCAAAGAAGCCCGGGAGACTCAAGCGCCGGTCGTGGAAGTCATCAGCAATGCGGATGCGGCAGAGGCAGAGCACCCTGCACTAGACCCGGAGGCACCGCTTCGCAGGGAGCACGCCTGGCACGCCTGGCTTCCCATCATGACCGGCTGCAATAATTTCTGCTCCTACTGTGTGGTGCCTTATGTGCGCGGACGCGAGCGAAGCCAGCCCTTTGAAGACGTGCTCAAAGAAACTGAACGCCTCATTGCTGACGGCGTTAAAGAAATCACCCTGCTGGGCCAAAACGTCAACTCCTATGGTCGCGATCTCTACGGGCACCCACGCTTTGCCGAGTTACTCCGCGCAGTTGGCAACAGCGGCATTGAGCGCCTGCGTTTTGCTACCTCGCACCCCAAGGATCTTCTTCCCGAGACTATTGCGGCCTTTGCCGAGGTGCCGGCAATCATGCCGGCCTTGCATTTGCCGGTTCAGAGTGGTTCGGACAGGGTTCTCGCAGCAATGAATCGTCGCTATACTGCCAAACGCTACCTGGAGCTGATAGACAGTGTACGGAGTGCCGTTTTGGCAGCGGGCAAGGAGCCGGTTGCCTTTTCTACTGACATCATCGTGGGGTATCCGGGGGAGACCGAAGAAGACTTTGAGCAGACCCTGGCGCTGGCTAAGGCGGTGGGCTTTGCGCAGGCCTTTACCTTTATGTATTCCAAGCGCGAGGGTACCCCTGCGGCAGCGCACGATGATGACACGCCGCGTGAGGTGATCCAGGAGCGTTTTGACAGACTGGTGGAGCTGGTGCAGCAAAGTGCCTGGGACTTTAATCAGCAATTTCTCAACCAGGGCCTGCCGGTGCTGTTTGAGGGTTCTTCTAAACGTGACGCACAGATGCTTGCAGGGCGAGGTCCCGGCAACCAGACGATACACGCGCCACTGCCGGCAGACAAACAGGCCTCCGACTTTTCTGGCAAACTATTTCCGGTACACATAACCGAGGCAAAAACATGGTACCTGCGCGGCACGTTGTTATAGCGGTCGTTGGCTCTACGGCCACCGGCAAATCCGCTTTTTCTGAGGCTCTGGCCCACGAGCTCAACGGCGAGATCGTGAGCGCCGACTCCATGCAGGTGTACAAGGGCATGGACATCGGCACGGCAAAAGTCCCGCCGGGTAAACGTTGTATTGCCTATCACTGTCTGGATCTGGTCTCACCCCTTGAGGAGTTTAACGCCTTTGCCTATCAGCAGGCGGCGCGCAGTGCAATTGAGAACATCCTGGCCTGCGGCAAACAACCGATTGTCTGCGGCGGCACCGGACTCTACGTGCGTGCAGCTTTGGAAGACTTTGTGGGTGCAAAACAGAGCGACGAAGCTGAGGCACAACGGCGAGAGCATTTGAACAATGAAGCGCTGGAGATAGGCCCGGAAGCTTTTTATGCAAAACTCGTTGCGCTTGATCCAAAGAGCGCCGCTCTGATCCATCCCAACAACGTGCGCAGAGTGGTGCGAGCCTTTGAATGGCTGGAGGAAGGGGGCAGTTATGCCGCGCAAGCTGCCGGATTCGATGCATACAACACGGTGTACCCCACCGTATTCTTTGGTCTGGATCTCCCGAGAGAAGAGCTGTACGAGCGCATCAATGTTCGGGTCGATCAGATGATGGCCGAAGGGCTTTTAGACGAGGTGCGTGCTCTCCAGGATGCGGGAGCCTTTGCAGCAGGCACTGCGGCGCAGGCTATCGGATACAAAGAACTCAGAGAGGTGCTCGCGGGCAGGAAGAGCCTTGAGTCGGCCGTGACACAGATAAAGCAGGCCACCCGTCGCTATGCCAAGCGCCAGCAGACCTGGTTCAGACGCGATAAGCGCATCCATTGGTTAGACGCGCGACTTTCTCTTGAGAAGCTCATAGAAGAGACAATCAGTAGTATTGACAAGAAGCAATAAGCAGAACCTCTCCTCTGTTTGCCTGCGCAGTGCGCAGCACGCCTCTCCTGTCCGCGCATTACGCAGCAATGTCCTCCAATCTCCTCTTAATACCTCACTCCCGGGGCAGAGGGTGGTCCGGGTCAAACGCACGCAATGACAACAAACAGTAAATAATGAATGCTGAATCGCGAAGTATGAACTAAAAATATGCTATGCTCCTTCAGGCAAAAATTGCGCATTATTAACAGTGGATTGTAAATGGTGAATCGTAAAGGCAAAAAAGTCCTCCTGGTAGACGGGTATAACGTTATCAGAGCAGGGCGCTTGGGCGGGCAATTAGCCCAGCAGTCACCCGATTACGCACAAGACACCTATAATGCGGCCCGAGAGGCACTCCTCTCAAACGTGTCGAGTTTTGCCGGGAGCGAGTATCAGGCAACGGTGGTCTTTGACGGCGCAGAAAACCAGGGCTCCCGAGGCGAGATGCAAAGCTTTGGCAGTATTGCGTACCTGTTTTCCCCCTATGGCGTTTCGGCAGATACCGTCATTGAAAGGCTTGCTAACAAAGCAGCGCAGGAAGGCAAAGAGGTCCTCGTGGTTTCTTCTGACGCAACCATACAGTCAACGGTTTTTGGACGCACCGTCACCCGTATGAGCGCATCGGGGTTTTGCCGGGAAATTGAATCACTGCAACAGGATTTTGACGATTTTTCGCTTCCGGGCAGAGTATACGCACAAAAGAATACTCTGGCGGAGCGCATAGACCCGGAGGTCTCAGAAAAACTCCGGCGTCTCGTTCGTAAAGATGTCGTAGAATAAAAGGAAAACGAAGGAGAACTATGACCAAGCATATTTTTGTAACCGGTGGTGTCGTATCGAGTCTGGGCAAGGGAATTACTGCAGCCTCGCTTGGCCATCTTCTCAAGGCGCGGGGATACAGTGTCACCATGCAAAAAGCCGACCCCTACCTCAACGTTGATCCCGGCAACATGAGCCCCTTTCAGCACGGCGAGGTCTTTGTGACCGACGACGGCCATGAGGGCGACCTCGATCTTGGGCACTACGAGCGTTTTATTGACGAGAACCTGAGCTGTGAATCTAACTTCACGGCCGGCGCTATCTATCAGAGCCTCATCAGCAAAGAGCGGCGCGGCGATTTTCACGGCGGCACGGTTCAGGTTATCCCCCATATGACCAATAGCATCAAGGAGCGCCTCTCGCGCATCGAAAAGCAGACCAATGCCGACATCGTCATCACCGAAATCGGTGGTACGGTAGGCGATATCGAAAGCCTGCCCTTTATTGAGGCAGCCCGTCAGTTTAAGAGAAACAAGCCGGTTGGTGACGTTATCTTTATTCACGTGACCCTGGTGCCTTACATCGCAGCTGCCCACGAGGTCAAAACCAAACCTACGCAACACAGTGTCAAGGAATTGCGCTCCATTGGTGTGCATCCCGATTTTATCGTGTGCCGCAGCGACCATGTTATCAACAAAAAGATGCGCGAGAAGATTTCGCTCTTCTGTGACGTTCCGGTAGAAAACGTGCTCTCCTGCGTGGACGTAACCAGTATCTACAAGGTTCCGCTGCTTTTGCATGATCAGGGCTTTGACACTAAGGTCCTCACCGAGCTTGGGCTTCCGGTAGGCGACATCGAGCTTGCAGACTGGCAGGAATACTCCGACAAGCTCGACATTCTGGGCGATCCTATCGATATCGCCCTCGTGGGCAAGTATGTAAGCCTGCCCGATGCCTATCTGAGCATCATTGAGTCGCTGGGGCATGCCTCGGTCTATCATGGACGCAAGGTCACCATCCATCTCGTTGACGGAGAGGTTCTCAAAGCAGATGGAGTTGGCAAAGTACTCAGCCAAATGGACGGCCTGCTGGTACCCGGCGGGTTTGGCGTCCGCGCCTTTGAGGGAAAAATCGCTGCGGTGCAATATGCTCGAGAAAACAAGATCCCCTTCTTTGGCATCTGCTTGGGCCTACAGGCAGCGGTTTGCGAATTTGCCCGCAACGTGGCAGGCATGCCCGACGCAAACTCGAGCGAGTTTACCGCCGAGCTGGGAGCTACGGTGCAATACCCGGTTATCGACCTTATGTCCCCCGAAGAAGACCTCACCGATGCAGGCGCTTCGATGCGCCTCGGTGTTTATCCCTGCGAGATTACTCCGGGTACCAAGGCCGCAGCCGCCTACGGAGAGCCGCTCGTGTACGAGCGTCATCGCCATCGCTATGAGGTCAACAACGACTATCGCGAGGCCCTGCAAGAAGCCGGACTGGTCTTGAGCGGAATTTCTCCTGATGACACCTACGTGGAGATGATTGAGATTGCCGACCACCCCTGGTTTGTTGCCTGTCAAAGCCACCCGGAGTTTAAGAGCCGCCCAACGCGCACGCATCCGCTTTTCCGTGATTTTGTGGGCGCAGCGATTGAGTTTCACGAGCAAAGGCGTGAGTAATGCCTGCAATCAATGCAGAGAGACTGCTGGCCACCTTTCTGGAGCTTGTACAAATCGACAGCCCCACAGGCAAGGAGGCTGCTGTTGCAGCTTATTGCAAACGAGCCTTGGAAGAGGCAGGCTGCAAGGTTCGCATTGATGATTCACAAGAGGTAACCGGCAGCAATACCGGCAACCTGATTGCAACGTTAGCTGCTTCCGAAGGCCCTTTTTGCGGGCCCTCGGAAGCACTTTTCTTTTCTGCCCACATGGATTCGGTCAATCCCTGCCTGGGCATTAAACCGCTCATTACCAACGGCGTCATCCACACGGACGGCACCACCGTACTGGGCGGCGACGACAAGGTAGGCATTGCAGCCATCCTCGAGTTGATCCGTTGTCTGGCAGAGGGGGCCAGTGCAGGAGAACCGCACCCGGAGATCAGAGTGCTGTTTACCGTGGCAGAAGAAACAGGCCTCCTGGGCGCCAAGGCGCTTAACAAGGCAGAATTCCTCAACAGCCAGGGCGCCTTTTGCTATGTGTTGGATGCCGCCGGCTTGCCCGGCCTGGTGGTAAACGGCGCTCCTTATCAGTATTCGTACCGGGCAGAATACCGGGGATTGGCCTCCCACGCGGGTATCGCACCAGAGGCGGGGATATCGGCAATACGGGCAGCTGCTCAGGCAATTGCTGCTCTACCGCAGGGCCGTATTGGCGAAGAGAGCACTACCAATGTGGGCCTGATCAGCGGCGGAACCGCAAACAACGTGGTGGCCGGTGAGTGCGTGGTGACCGGTGAGTTGCGCAGTCATTGTGCCGATCAGATCAAGATCCTGCGCTCAGAAATCACCGAGATACTCACTACAGCCGGTAAGGATGATGGCACCGGAGCCGGTCTTGCCGAGGTTTGCGTGCAATGGGAGCTCGACTACGAGGGCTTCTTTGCCCCGGACGACTCACCCGAGGTGCAACTTGCCCTCCGGGCTGCCGAGGAGCTCTCTCTGCCAGCCCTTACCGAAAAGAGCAACGGTGGCGCCGATACCAATGTGCTGGTTTCCTACGGATTAGCTGCGGTAAGTCTGGGCAGCGGCATGGAGCGTGTTCATTCTGCCGCAGAATGCCTGGCCGTATCCAGTCTTGAGAATCTGGCCCGCCTGGTCCTCCGCATTGTGAGAATAAGTCAGACGGAGGTCTAGGTGCAAAACATCGAAAAGCCACCCCTCCTCATAGCGATTTGCGAAGACACAGAATCGGACCTCAAAAAACTCAAGGGATTTATTGAAGCTTCGGGCACTCTCTTTGAGCTGGACGTTTATGAGGACGGAGCAGACCTTATTGCCGAGTTCACAAAGGGCAGATACGACCTGGTGTTTCTGGATGTTTTTATGGAGCAGCTTTCCGGTGTCGAAACTGCCGAACAGATCCGCCAGGTGGACACCGAGGTGGTTATCGTCTTTGCAACCACCAGTGATGACTATACGCGGGAAGGTTATCGATTAAACGCTTACAAATACATGATTAAGCCGGTTTTGAGAAGCGACGTTGAGGAGTCCCTTGATTTGGCGCTGGTAAGGCGCGACCGCAATCTCGCGGCAAGCCTGGATATCATCAGCGACAACAAGCCTGTCTCCATACCCTTTAGCGAGATACTCTATGTGGAATCCCGTGACTCCCGCTCTCATGTAGTCACCGCAGACCAGCGCAATTATTCTACGGTTGCCACGCTCGACAACTTGCAGACGCTGCTCAGTCCGCCTCGTTTTTTGCGCACCCATCGCGCGTTTATCGTTAATCTTGATCATGTGGACGATGTCGACGATGACTTCATCATGGATAATGGTGATGTTGCCTATATTCGCGTAAAAGACCGCAAACGGATAAAGAACAAGTTTGATGACTATGTTTTCAGCAAGATACGCAGCGATTAAACAACCTCTCGTGGTTGTCTACTCGGTCGTCACTTTTTTGATGGTGGCCCTCGTTGTGGTGCTCTCGCTCTCGCCGACTTATAACGTGCTCTATTACTTCAATCCCTTCTACGCCATTGATGAGGTGGAGTATTCAGTCAACGACACTCCGCAGGGCTCAATAACGCTGCCGTACAACCTCACCGGTCTCTCGCCGGGAGATAAGGTCTCGGTGTTCTTTAAGAGCAGCGGCAATGAGCGCGACAACCTGCTTATGGATGTCAGGAACACCCAATGTGCACTGTACATAGACAAGGTGGCGTATTTCAGCGTAGACGACGAAGGCACCTACCCTGCGTTTCAAAAGGAACCGCCCCATTCCATCAACATCGTCGCCCTGCCCAACGTCTCTGCCGGAACCGAGCTGCGCCTGGATTACACCCTCTCGCCCATAGCCGATTCGCTCAAACTTGATCCCTACTATAGCGGCGACCAGAATCTCATAACCAAACGCATTCTCATGGAAAACTATCTGGCTCTGATACTTTCGGTGATGACGCTTATTTTGGGGGTCTCCCTTGCGGTGATTGGATTGATCCTGTACAGCCGCGCAGAATTTGCCATCGTCTTGTTCTGGCTGGGATTGTCCTGCCTGGCCTGTGGCACCTGGACGTTTTTTGCCAACGACGTCACCCTGTTTTTCTTCAGCCAGTTCAGCGTGTTTTACACTATCTCGTTTATCGGCCTCTATATCCTTCCCGTGCCTCTGATGCGCTTTTGCATCTATTACGTGATGCCGTATCGTCCGCGGGTCTTTGATGTTGCCTTTGCGGTATTCTGCGCCTTCTTTGCGCTGGTGGTGATCTTGCACGTGAGCGGCATAGTCAGCTTTGGTCAGGTCGAGCCCTATTTCAGGGCCGGGGGCACCCTTGCGCTCATGGCCTACATCGCCCTCATACTCCGGGCCCGCAGCAAGGGAAAGGTTTCCATTTCGGTGCTCTACGTTTTGGGCATCACGATGTTTGCGGCGCTCAGTCTCTTTGACCTTGCGGGCATGTTCCTTGATATCAAGAGCTCAACCGGCACGTTTTTTATGGTGGGCCTGTTCTTTGCCACCGTGGTTGTTGCCATCTTGATGTGGGAATACCTGAGTGATGCCCTTGATGCCAAGGAGCGAAACGCGCGCCTTGAAGCGGACATCTCAGCAATAAACCGCTCGCTTGATCTGCAGCGCAAGCATTTTCAGGACTTTTCCCAAAGCGTTGAAGAAACGCGGCGGATGCGCCATGACCTCCGGCATCAATTGGTTGCCATAAAAGGATTCATTCAAGACGGCAAAGACAAAGAGGCCCTCGATTATATCGACGATCTCTCAAAGACCATCCCCAGTATTTCTGAGATGCTGGTCTGCGACAATACCGTGGTTAATTCGCTTGCCGCGTTTTATCTCAATCAGGCCGAGGCCGAGAACATTCTGTGCGACGTGAGCATGGTGGTGCCGCATACGCTGGGGCGTATTCCCGACGCAGACCTCTCAATAATCGTAGGCAATCTCTTTGAGAACGCCCTTGAGGCCTGTAGGTATGTAGAGCCCGAGAAGCGCTTTATCAAGGTGCGCTGCAGCACAGAAGCCAAGCGTTTTACCCTCATCATCGACAACAGCTATGACGGGGAGCTTCAGGTAAGCGGCACCGAGTTTTATTCAAGAAAACGCAAAGGCTATGGCGTGGGCATCGCATCGGTGCGTTCGGTGGTGAGCAAATATGAGGGCAGCATTAAATACGAGACGGAGCCCGGAGTGTTCAAGACCTCCCTCTATGTAAAGATATAGCATCAAGCAGCGCGCCCAAAGATAATCGGTGAGGAGATTCCCATGCCTGATCTTAAGCTCAGATTTCATAAGGATATGCTGGTGGTAGCGCCACTCTTTACCGGGGAGTTGCTCGACCCGGAGAGAGGGCAGAGCGTGCCGTTGCCCAATTCTTCTCGCCTTGACCTGCAAAACCACAATGACGAGTGTCTTGAGTTTCTCAACATCCTGGACGAGGACCTGATCCGGGAGACGCATCGCAGCTTTTTGTTGGCCGGTGCCCAGTGTGCCGCTACCAACACCCTCAGAGCCAACCGCCCGGCTTTGCAGGCATACGGCCTTGAGGACGCGCTGACAGAGATCAACCAAAAGGGAGTGCGCCTTGCCCGTGAGGTTGGCTATGAGCATATACTGGCAACCGTTGAGATACTTGACCCTGAGATACTCCTGGAACAAATCAAGATCCTCCTGCCCGAGAACCCCGATGCGCTCTGGCTGGTTGGCAGCGCAGAGAACCCTCAGCTTTCTGCTGCCATTGCCTGTATCCGGGAGCTGACTGATCTGCCCATTATCGCTCCTCTTGGATCCTGCCTTAATCAAAACAACGAGAGAGGCGCAGATAAGCGCAATGAAGCGGACATCCTCTACCTTATGGGTGATTCTTTGGATAAGACCCTGCAGGAATTGCACCGGATGACCCGCCGTTTTGCCCAGCCGCTCATGGTCTGCCCGCACGCGGGCGTCCCCGGCGGTGCCACAAAGCAACAACGAAATAGGTCACTCTGTCTACTCACCGATAATTTAGTCAACTTTGCATTGGAATCCCGGGCACTTGGTGTACAATTCGTGGGCACCGAACCTGGCAGCCTGCCAGTTTTTACCGGTTCAGCCTCAGCAGTGCTTTATGGCTTGGATGTAAAAGCCTGTTAGTGGGCCTGAGGGTTTGTTTTCTCGAGTTATTATTGTTTTAAAGAGTTCTCTCTGTACTAGAAGTGAGAAGCGTTTGACTTGGTCGGTCGGTCGCTTTTTTCCCTTGAGCTGAAAGAAGTCGGAATTGTTAGTTATAGCAGCGTTAATAATCGTTCCCATCGTTACCGCACTGGGTTTGCTGGTGCTCCGAAACGATACGGTCCGAACAGTCCTGGTTATCGCGTCAACGGTTCTCCTGGTGGCCCTGGCCCTGGTGCTTACCGCGTGGTATCTTGCGTCTCCCCAGGGTTTTGTGGTTCCCCATGCTGAAATCATCAACTATTTTACGCTTGGTGTCGGACTCGCCTGCGGCC
>JAISPK010000037.1 GCA_031274985.1 Coriobacteriales bacterium
GGATGGCATTCACTTTGTCATTTAGAGGGCGTAAGCCCGAAGAATCTTTTGTGCGATGAGGGAAAGATCCTTCGCCTGTGGCTCAGGATGACATTCACTTTGTCATTCTGAGGGCGCAAGCCCGAAGAATCTTTTGCGTGATGAGGGGAAGATCCTTCGCCTGCGGCTCAGGATGACAGAGGGGTGCGGGAACGACAGAGGGGGTGGACGCGCAGGCGCTACGCTTACTGGTGGGGAAACAGCACGTGAGCGATGCCCTCTTCAGAGCAGTACTCCCGGATTCTCATTTTGAACACCGACTCCAGTGCCCGGGAGGCCAGAACCTCCTCGACCGTATCGTGCATGACGTTGGAGCCCTTGTCCATCACCAGCAGACGCTGCGAATAGCGCAGGGCCAAGTCCAGGTCATGAATCACCATGATGATGGTTTTGCCGATTTCGGTGTTGAGGCGCGTAATGAGGCTCATCAGCTCGTGACAGGCCTTGATATCGAGGTAGGTTGTGGGCTCGTCCAACACGACGATAGAGGTGTCCTGAGCTAAGACCATGGCAATGTAGGCTTTTTGGCGCTCGCCTCCGGACAAATGCCGCAGATCGTGGTCTCTGAAGCGCTCAATGCCGGCAAGCGCGATGGCCTCCTCGATTTTTTCGCGATCCTCCGGGTCCAGATTGCCCTGATGTCCGTGGTAGGGATAGCGCCCGCAGGCAACCAGATCATACACACTCATGGTAGGGGGGCGCGAGGCTTGCGGCAACACCGCCAGGCGGCGGGCGCGTTGTCTGGCGGTCATGATGTGCGTATCGATTCCCTCTATGAGGGCGCTTCCGCTCTGTGCGTGCAAAAGTCCGTCCATCAACTTGACCAACGTAGATTTGCCGCAACCGTTAGGTCCCACGATACTCGTGATGGAGCCCGCGCAAAAACTCTCGGAAAAATCCTGGATAAAGGGCTTCTTGTCGTAGGAAAAGCTGATTGAAGCAAGCTCTACGGCAGGCGCTGCAGGGTCGGGGGCCCATTTGGGATGATGGAAGCTGCGTTTATTCATGACTGCCCCCCAGCCCACGGCGATTCTTTAAGATGAGGTAGATAAAGAAGGGGCCGCCGAGGAAGGCCATGATGATGCCCACCTGTATTTCATAGGGCGCAAACAGCACGCGGGCCAGCAGGTCGCAGGCCACCACGAAGGTGGCACCTACGATTGCAGAAAGGGGCGCAAGAATGCGGTTGTCATGGCCAACGAAAAAGCGCATCAAATGAGGAACGATGAGGCCTACGAAGGAGAGCAGCCCGGCAATACTCACCGCGGCTCCGGCCAGTATCGCAGCCAGGGCAAGCAGCAGGAGGCGGGTGCGCGCCACGTTCATCCCCAGAGAGTGAGCGGTTTGGTCGCCCAGGGCCATGATGTTGAGTTTGTTGGCAACAAAGATGGCCAGCAACACTCCCGGCAAAATAAAAACGGCAGGAAAGATGAGCTGGTCAAATCTGATGCCACTGTGAAAGCCGCCCACCAAAAAGGTCGAAGAGGCCACGTAGGCAGCCGGATCGACTATCAGTATCGTGTTCATGCCTGCGCCGAATATCGCCGTGATGGCAATACCGGCAAGCACCACGGTGAGGCGCGACGTTTTAGCTCCCATAGCAATGAGGAAGATAAAAGCAGCAGAGATCAGTGCTCCCACAAAGGCAGCTACCGGCGGCAGCCAGAGGAAGTGGGGGAGCACAGAGGCGCTGAGCAGCACCAGAAACCCGGCACCGGCATTGATGCCGATGATATTGGGGCTGGCGAGGGGGTTGTCTAACACGCCTTGCAAAATCACGCCGGCCACCGCCAGGGCAGAGCCGGCGAGCAGGGCAGCAGCCACCCGCGGAAATCGCACGTTGATGAGGATGTTTTGGGCAGTGTTTGAGATCTCACCGCCGGTGAGCAGGGCAAAGACGTCTGCCAGGCCAACCGAAGTGGAGCCTACGATACAAGCAGCAGCCGCTGCCACCAATAAGGTGATGGCAGCGACTACGCTTACTACGGTTTTGCGCGACCGGGAAATCACCGCTCGGGCTCCTGCGACACTCTACTAGGCGTAGAGATAGTTGAAGAGTTCCTGGTAGGCGTCCGCCCACTTCTCGTTGGGCTTAAACTGAAACAGGCCCGGCTCCAAGGTGATATAGTTGCCCTTCACTACGGCATCAAGCTGGTTCCATGCCGGAGAAGCGGTGGTCATCTCCTTGAGGCTCTTCATGGCAGCTTCGGCGTTCTCGCCCATCGGCACCACGAAAATGAAGTCGGGGTTGGACTCGATAACCGCCTCAAGGCTGAAGTCAGAGAGCAGGCTCGGGTTCTCGTCAGCGATATTGACTACGCCGAGGTCCGCAAGCATGGCACCGGTCTGAGTCTTGGAATTCTGAACGCGGGTGCCACCGGAGAAGGTGGTCATCAGCAGCACGCGGGGCTTTGAATCGGCGGGTACCTTGGCAACGATGGCATCGATATCAGCCTGCACCTCGGTGCCGTTGGTTGCCGCCAGATCGGTGCGTCCGGTGATCTGCGTGCAAATATCCAGCATCCTCAGATAGTCAGAAAACGTGGTGACCGTAAAGTAGGCGGTGGTGATTCCTGAGGCCTCAAGCGTCTCTCTGAGGTCTACCTGGCTGGCGGAACCGGCTCTACCGGTAGAAACGCCGGTAAGGATGACAAAGTCAGGTTCAAGCGCAATGACTTTTTCGAGGTCTATTGAAGTAAAGTCGCCCACGCGGCCAACCTCGGGAGAACTCAGGGCATAGCCCGAGTAGGTGTCCACGTCATCGGACACACCCACGAGGGTTCCGCCGGCCAGCTCCCAGATCTTGCCAAAACTGCCCATGGTGGCAATGACGCGCCCGGGGTTGTCCACGGTAACCTCGTTGCCCAGGTCATCGGTAAAGGTCACGGGGCCGGCAACGGCGCATTCTTCTGCCTTCGGCTCATCGGTGCCGGATGACTGGCATCCTGCCAACAGCGAGAGGGACAGCAAGGCTGCCAGTGCCATAACCGATACGAGCTTGATTCTGTGTTTGAGCATTTCTTTCTCCTTTTTACTTACTTAACGCTGCCTTCTAGGGTGAGCTGTTTGCCGTGAGCACAGTACTCATCGGCAGCCATGAAATTGTCTTCGTGGTAATAGGCTGCGCGGGCGCGGCAACCGCCGCAGCGTTTTTTGTAATCGCAGCTACCACAGGGATCTGCGTACGCCTCGGTGCGCAGGGTTTCAAACAGGGGGCTCTCGGCCCAGATGACATCAAAGTCCTGTTGGCGCACGTTGCCGGCCTGCTGCTTCATATAGGCGCAGGGCTGTACGATGCCCTGGGGGTTGATGATGCAGTAGGTGAGGCCAGCCAAACAGCCGCGCGAATAGCGGGTCTCAATGCCCAGCTGCTCGGCGATGCGCACAAACTGCGGCGCACAGGTAGGCTTTACGGAAATGGGCACCTGCGTGGACTTTTCCATGATCTTGCTGAGCAGCTCTTCGTTTTCGAGCACCTCGATGGAAGTCTCGGCAATGTACACACCGCGACCCACGGGAATCAGGAAGAAAGGCTGGTGGGCTATCGCGCCCTTTTCAACGGCAAAGTCGATGATGTCGAGCACCTCGTCCTTGTTCCAGTCAACGATGGTGGTGTGTATCTGAAAGGGCAGGCCTGCGGCGGTGCAGTTTTCCATGCCCTGGATGGCAAGGCGCCAGGCATCCGGGTCGCCCCGGAAGTTGTTGTGTTTGGCCTCATCGAGGCTGTCGAGGCTGATGCCCATGGCTGCCGCGCCGGCGGCCTTGAGTTTTTGGGCAACCTCAAGCGTGATAAGCATGCCGTTGGTGCCAAAGACCGGACGGAGACCCTTGAAGGAGGCGTAGGCAACCAGCTCAAAGATGTCTTCACGCAAAAGCGGCTCGCCGCCACTGAATATCATGATCTTAAAGCCTGCGCGGGCTATTTGATCGATGAGCGTTTTGGCCTCGAGGGTATCCAGCTCATTGGCCGTTGAGGCTTCAAGGGTGTCGGCATCCTGATAACAGTGCTGGCACTTAAGGTTACAGCGATTAGTAGTAAGCCAGGAAACGATCATGACTTTTTCACTCCTATCATCGTAGTTGGCACAGGGATAACCCTATAGGGTAGCTACGATATTACATTCATAGGTTTATTGAACTTACAAATGGTACTCGATTTGCGCCAATATTTTTTTGACAAATATCAAATATACTGTGAGCTCTAAGAAAAAGCAGGCAAAAGCAACGCTTAACAAAGAAGGAAGTGCGGCATATGAATGTGATAGGGATACTGGTAGGGCTGGGGGCTTTTGTGATTATCGGGGTGTTTCATCCCATCGTTACCAAAACCGAGTTTTATCTGGGTAAAAAGATGTGGCCGCTGTTTCTTGTTTTTGGAGCCCTGGCCTGTGCCGGCTCGCTGTTTGTTCAAAATGCTGCGGTGTCTGCCTTGCTGGCGGTGCTCGGTTTTACCTCGTTTTGGAGCATCAAGGAGCTGTTTGAGCAGGAGGAACGCGTGCGCAAGGGGTGGTTTCCCCCCAATCCCAAGCGCGGCCACCTGCAAACTGTAGAGCCCTCGCTCAACCAATGGCTGCTGGAAGCAAAGGCAAGCCCCGAGGCTGCGCAGTGTGGCATGTTTCTCAGCCACAACGGCGTGGTGCGCGTTACGCCAAAACAGCAGGTGCGCGAGGGCGTAGAAGGTCTGGGCGAGGTGTGCAAGATCGAGTTTTCGTATGATGCCGTTGGCGTGGATGCCGCCGTTGCAGAGGCGCTTACGTGGCCGGGGGTCTCTTACGTAAAGGTCTGGCTCAATGAGGGCATCCTGAGCGTGGGTGATTCCATCATGTATGTGCTCATTGGCGCAGACATCCGCCCCAACTGCATTGATGCCCTGCAAAAACTGGTGGGCACAATCAAAACCGAGTTGGTGGTTGAAAAAGAAATCTATGTTTAGGCAGTTAATGCGCTTTGAGTAGGCAGAGAAGGCAGAGAAAGCTAACACGTACGGAGAAAGAGAGGTTTGATTATGGCAGTTGATCCACAGAGCATTCTGGTTGTCACCACACAAGATGTTCCCGGTTTTCGAGTGACCCGGGTTTTTGGTGAGGTATTCGGGTGCACGAGTCGTTCGCGTCACATGTTCTCAACGATGGGCGCGGGCTTTAAAGCGCTTGTTGGTGGCGAGCTGGTGGCCTTCAGTAAGCTCATTGAGGAGACCCGTATCGAGGCTATTTGGCGCATGCGCACCAATGCTGCCAACATGGGGGCAAATGCCGTGATCATGATGCGGTTTGACAACGAGAGCATGGCGCAGACGGCCGGAGGCACGGTGGCCTATGGAACCGCTGTTGTGCTCGAGCCGCTTCTCCCTGCGCCCCCTGCACCCCCTGCATAACCTGTCAAAGGTGGTCGGGGGACACGTGCCCCGTCCCTCGTCCTTGCCTCGTCCTTGCCTTGTCCCTAGCTCGCTACGGCGTTGACTTGCGGTGTTTTCGCACTGCAAGGAGATGCTTGAGTGCATAGACGGGCCGATGCCAGAGCATACGCGGACCGGCGTAGCGCATTGCGACGATAATGGCCTCACGTTGTTCATCGCTGTAGCAGTGAACTGAGCAGAACTGGCAGAAGGTTTTTGTTCGGGTCAGAAGAAAGGGGCACTGTTCGTTTTTGAGAACCGTGTACTCCTGTAGCTGCGTGCAGGCAGGGCAGAGCGCGGCACCGCCTCGCTCGTGCTTTCCCTTGCAGTGTATACCGATCATCAGGTCGATGATCTCTTGTTCCTTGGCGAGACAGGCGCGCTGCTCGCTCGTGAGACTGTTGTTAAGACAGGGCGGCATTCGTACGTTAATAGTCGCACCCGCACGCTCATCGTGCGAATACCCGGTAGCAGTGTTTTGCATGTAGCACCTCATCATTCTTTGCCAACACAAACCAGTTTACGCGTGAGCATTGCGCAATGCAAACACGACAGACCTGGATAAATGGCATATGATAAGCAAAACGGTAAGGAGTTTTCTATGATCATTCCAGAGCTGAAGGATTCAAGCCAGCCCTATAAGGGCCCGCTCGTCACCATCAGGGTCGACACGCTCACCAGAGGAGACAGCGCCACATTTATGCGCGAAATAGCCGTGGC
>JAISPK010000057.1 GCA_031274985.1 Coriobacteriales bacterium
AGCCAACAAGACAGAAGGTACGTCCCCTTTTGTCAGCAACCGTCCCCCTTATGGTTTAAATCGTCAACTTGCGTACAAACGCTCCAATTTGTCCCCCCTATGCTATATTGGTACGCGACATTTTCTAGTGCTAGGTATGAGAGGAAGTAAGGCATTTTGGAGACTTCAAGCAAGAAACTGGATGACAATAAACGGGAGATTACCGTTACCCTCACGGCAGATGAGGTACAGCAGGAGATCAACGCCGCTTACAAGACGGCAGGCAAGAATCGTATTCCGGGCTTCAGGCCGGGTAAGGCGCCCAGAAATGTGTTGGAAAACCACTATGGGGGCAAAGAATACTTTCTTATGCATGCTACCGAAGAACTGGTGCGCACCAATACCCCTCTGGCTATTGACGAGTTGAATCTTGTTGCCCTGGCGAGTGCTGACTATGACGAGTTTGACCTGGTAAAGGAGGGCGAAGCATTCACCTTTTCTTTTAGCGTTGAGGTAACGCCGGAGTTTGAGCTTTCCTCCTATGAGCCAATTCAAGTAGAGATTCCCTCTGCAGAACCCACTGACGAAGAGATGCAGTCCCAGATTGATGCCCTTCTGTCCTATGGCACGACGCTTGACGAAGAGGGCAATGAAATAAAACCTGAGTTGACTGACGCCTGGGTCAAAGAGATCCTGGAGTTTCCCTCGGTTGATGAGTTCAAGGCACGCATCTCCGAGTCCATACGCTTTCAAAAAGAGCAGAATCTCGCCGAGCTGCGTGATATCAGGAGTTCTCTGGAGCTGGCCGAACGTCTGGTGGGCGAGGTGCCCGAGGCGCTGGTTCGTCAGACCGAGCAGGACAATTACCGCGACCTCTTCAACAGCCTGCAAAGGCAGCATCTCACCCTTGACGCTTATCTGGAGAACTATGGCTATACGCCTGAGACCTTCCGCGAGAGCATGCATGTGCAAGCCAAAAACAGTGCGGCCATAGCGCTTGCGCTGGATGCCTGGGCGCGCCACAACAACCTCACTGCAACGGACGAAGAGATCGTCGAGGAGTTTGAGAACAGCGGCGCAAAGGATCCCAAGAAGCTCTATGAGGACTGGCGCGAGAACGGCAGATTGTCCGAGATTCGCCAGGGTATCACCCGCATGAAGGCCTCGGAGCTCATGAATGAGGGCGTGCAGGTATTTGAGCCGGGGACGCTTACCCCTCAAACGCCGGAAAACAAAGACGAAAAGAAACCAGCAAAGAAAAAGGCTGCAAGTTCCAGCGCCGCCGACAAAAAGTCTGCTGCCGCCAAGGATAAGCCTGCCGCCAGCAAAGCCAAGCAAGCCGACGGCAAGCAAGATGATACCAAGAAGACAACTTCTTCCAAGACTAAATCTGCTAAAGTTGATAGCAATAAGTAGAAGGGAAGAACTATGATGCAGTTTAATCCGCACGCAGCACTGATTCCGTACGTTGTGGAGCAATCTCCGCGAGGAGAACGCAGCTATGACATCTATAGCCGCCTGCTCAACGACCGTATAGTCTTTTTGGGGGAAGCAATTGACGATCATATGGCCAACACGGTGGTTGCACAGCTCCTGCACCTTGAGAGCGAAGACCCCGACAAGGACATCTCTCTTTACATCAACTCTCCCGGTGGCGTCATAACCTCCGGCCTGGCAATCTACGACACCATGCAGTTTATCAAATGCGATGTTTCAACCATCTGTATCGGTCAGGCGGCTTCTATGGCCGTGCCACTTTTGGCAGCAGGCACCAAGGGTAAGCGCTACATTCTTCCCAATTCGCGGGTGATGATCCATCAGCCCAGCGGAAGCGCCCAGGGGCAGCAGACCGAGATTGAGATCCTGGCCCGCGAGATTGCCTATGTGCGTGAGCGCATGAATGCCATCCTTGCTGAACACACCGGGCAGAGCATCGAGCGCATCAGCCAGGACACCGAGCGCGACAAGTTCATGAATGCCGAAGAGGCCCTTGCCTACGGCATCGCTGACGAGATCTTTGTGCATCGTGGCGACAAGATTGATAAGAAGTAAGCATTACGCCTGATCGAAAAGGAAGACTACGATGAGCAAAGACCTGTTAGGCTTTGGGCCCGGGGATGGGGATCTAACCGAGATACGTTGCAATTTCTGTGGCAAGACCCAGGAGATGGTACACCGCCTCATAGCAGGTCCGGCCGTATTCATCTGTGATGAATGCGTGCGCCTCTGCAACGAGATGATGCTCAACGATCCTCTCGAGCTGCAGCTCAAAGAGATGTTAGAAGACCTGGATGCCGGCGAAAAGACCGCTGAGCGCATCAGACCCGACCTTGACAACCTGCCCACACCTTCAGAGATCCACGCTCAGCTCTCCCAGTATGTGGTGGGCCAGGAGCTGGCAAAGAAGGCCTTAAGCGTTGCGGTATACAATCATTACAAGCGCGTCTCACTCGGCGTGGCAACCAGCGACGAAGAGGTAGAGCTGGCCAAGAGCAATATCATGCTCATCGGGCCTACCGGTTGCGGCAAGACCCTGCTCGCCCAGACGCTCGCCCGTATCCTCCGGGTGCCTTTTGCCATTGCGGACGCTACGGCGCTCACCGAGGCGGGCTATGTAGGCGAGGATGTAGAGAACATCCTCCTCAAGCTGATAACCGCTGCAGGAGACGACATCAAAAAGGCCAGCATCGGCATTATCTATGTGGACGAGATCGACAAGGTCGCACGCAAAGCCGAGAATCTTTCCATTACCCGCGATGTATCGGGCGAAGGCGTGCAACAGGCGCTCCTCAAGATCATTGAGGGAACCGAAGCGTCGGTGCCGCCTCAGGGCGGACGCAAGCACCCCCATCAGGAGCTGCTGAAGATTGACACCACCAACATCCTCTTTATCCTGGGAGGCGCCTTTGTGGGCCTCGACAAGATCGTCGCCGATCGCATCGGTCGCAAGGGGGTGGGCTTTGCCGCGGAGATCAAGAAGCGTCTCGAGAAGAACAGCTCAGAAGTGCTGGTAAAGACCCTGCCGGAGGATCTGCAAAAATTTGGCATGATTCCGGAGTTCATCGGCCGTATTCCCGTGATATGCGTCGTAGATGAGCTCTCGCAAGAAGACCTGATACGTATACTCACCGAACCCAAGAATGCCCTGGTCAAGCAGTATGAGCGCATGTTCTCCTTTGAGGATGTTTCGCTGAGCTTTACCGAGAGTGCGCTTGCTGAGATTGCACTCGAGGCCTTTGAGCATGGCACCGGCGCCCGCGGCCTGAGAGCTATCTGCGAGCGCACGCTCATCGACATTATGTATGAATTGCCGGACGATACGTCTATCGCCGAAGTGCTGGTGACCCCGGAAGCTGTGCGCGGCGAGAGCAAACCAACGCTGGTGCTGAGAACAAAATCCCGCCCAAAGGCAAGCTGATGGGCGAACTACCCAAGCATTACGAACCTTCCATCTTAGAAAAAGAGCTGTTTGCTGAGTGGGCCAGCGCAGGGTATCTCACCCGTTCGGTGGCAGGGTTTGCCAACGAGGAGCTTGATCCCTATACCGTCGTGATTCCACCTCCCAACGTTACCGGTGTGCTGCACATGGGGCATGCCCTCAACAATACTCTCCAGGATATCCTTTCGCGTACTGCGCGGATGAAGGGTCATCCAACGCGTTGGATCGCAGGCACCGATCACGCTG
>JAISPK010000096.1 GCA_031274985.1 Coriobacteriales bacterium
GTTCCCGCGAAGGCGGGAACCCATACCCCTCTGTCGTTCCCGCATCCAACCCTGTCGTTCCCGCGTAACCCTCTGTCGTTCCCGCGAAGGCGGGAACCCATATCCCTCTGTCATCGCACAAAAGATTCTTCGGGCTTGCGCCCTCAGAATGACAGAACTTACGCCCTGAGAATGACAGAACTTGCGCCCTGAGAATGACAGAAAAACACGCTCAGACAATATGAGCCCCCTCCTGTCGTCTTGAACAGGTTTCAGGTACAATGGTGCGCATTAGGTGTATTGGAATTTGGGAGGGTTGATGCCAATGAGAAAACAGTCAACATCACTTTGCAGACCTCGTTCACACTCGCTTGTGCTTGTTGTGATCGTGTGTTTGTGTTGTGCTCTGGGTGCGCTTTGGTTTGCCGGTTGCACAACACCAGCTGATAACAATGCAGCCAGTGAGGGGACTATCGGGCCGGAGGGGTCGCTCGCCTCAGAGCAGGTGACCGGGACAATTACCTCTCTCAATGGCTCAGAACTACTTATTGAGATAACAGAAAGCAGCGTGGATTACCTGCAGGGCCCTGCGCGCATCGACACCAGTCAGATCGAGGGCGACCTGGCCAAAAACCTTAAGCCGGGCGACAAGATCAAGCTGGAGTTTTCCGGGATCGTTGGGATGAGCGAGCCTCCCTATATATCTGCCACCAAGCTCGAAGTGCTCAAATAGTCTCAATCGTCGCCGGCTCTTAGCTCGCGGGGATTCCCTGCAACAACCATTACCAGTTCAGGCGCAAGCTTTGAGCAGTTTTTAGATACTGAAAGAAACAATGTTATATTGTCTTGAGTCAATCAAGCAAGGAGTTCTATGTACGAGCATGTCATCTACTATTACAGCGGCACCGGCAACAGCCTCTGGACAGCACTCGCTCTCCAGAGGGCGCTGGGAAGCTGTGAGGTGCTCCCGATAGGCGAATCCTCCGGGCAACTCCCCAAAGCTCAGAGCATAGGCTTCGTATTTCCCTGTCATTTTGGTGGCGTACCGGGCAAGGTTTTGGACTTCTTTGCCAACCTGGATACTCCTAAGCCCAGCAACCCCTACTGTTATGCCGTGGTTACCTATGGGGTAATGCCAGGCGCGGCTCTCGGGCAGGCTGAGGAGGCCTTGGGTGCGCGCGAAATAACCCTCAACAACGCCGTATCGCTCAAAAGTTTTGCCAGCTATGTTGTTGGCTATGATATGAGCGACAAGGTTGCCGAGAAAACCGCTGAGGCCAAGGAGAGCCTGCAGGAGATACTCCCCTCAATAATTGAGCGTGAAACGGCAAAGATCAAAAAACCGTCTCCTCTCCTGTTGGCCTACAACAAAAGATGCACCAATGAGCTGGGCAAAAAGGACGAGAATTTTGTGGTGAGTGAGTCCTGCGAAAGCTGCGGAACCTGTAGGCAGGTGTGTTCTGCACACAACATTCGCTTTGATGAGGGCAGACCCCACTGGCTCAATCATTGCGAACAATGTCTTGCCTGCCTGCAATGGTGCCCAAAACATGCGATAAACTATGGAGAGAAAACCCGCAATCGAGGCCGCTACACGCATCCGGAGATCACCTCCCGATTGTTTATTGAGAACTTGAACCGCGCTGGGGCCTCGAGTTCAGAGCAGTAAAAGGGTAGAACCCTACCCAAAAAAGACTGACAGATAGTAAGACCGGCAGAAAGGACACTCTCATGCTAGAACATGACCTGGACCTCTATAAGCACTTTTATGAGATCAACGCGATAGACCCTGAGCTCTTTGATCGTTTTGATGTCAAGCGAGGTCTGAGAAACAGCGATGGCACCGGTGTCATGGCAGGTCTTACCAATATTGCCAACGTACATGGGTACATTATCGTCGATGGAGAAAAGTGCCCGGACGAGGGGCGGCTCTATTATCGCGGCTACGATATCAACGATCTGGTGGACACCACGGATACCACCAAGCGCTGGAACTTTGAAGAGATTGCCTATTTAATCTTGATGGGACAGCTCCCAACCGCCGGAGAGCTTGAACTCTTCGTTAAGAATATCGGCGCAAAGCGCGAGTTGCCCGACGGCTTTACTGCCTCGCTCATCATGAAGGACACTCCTCCCGACCTCATGAACCTGATGTCCCGATCGGTGCTCCTGCTGTATGCAGCAGATGCGCAGGCAGAGGACCGTAGTGCAGAGCACGAGATCAATACGGCACTTTCTTTGATTGCCCAGCTGCCCCGGATCATGGTTCTGGGGCACTATGCGGTGCGGGCGCGCTATCAGGGCGGCTCCATGATCATGCATCGTTTTATCCCCGGCCAGAGCACGGCTGAGACCATTCTCTCCATGCTGCGCATTAACAGGGAGTTTACTGCCGAAGAGGCAAGAATTCTGGATATCATGCTTTGCCTGCACGCCGAACATGGCGGCGGCAATAACTCCACGTTTACCTTGCGAACCCTCTCCTCTGCCGACACGGATGCCTACTCGGCTTACGCGGGAGCCATCGGCTCACTCAAGGGACTGCGTCACGGAGGCGCAAATCATCAGGTGCTAGCGATGCAGCGCGATATTCAGGAGAACGTTAAAAACTGGGCTGATGAAGGCGAGGTAGCCGACTACCTCGAGAAAATCGTGAGAAAAGAAGCCTTTGACCGAACAGGCCTCGTTTATGGCATGGGGCACGCGGTGTATACGGCGAGCGATCCCCGGGCAAAGATCTGCAAGGAGAGCGCTGCTCGCCTCGCTCAGGGCACCGAGTATCAAGCGACGTTGGATCTTTTAAGCCTGATTGAGAGGCTCACTCCCGAGATATTTGAAAAGGTCAAGGGCAGCGGAAAATTCCTCTGCGCAAACGTGGACATGTATTCGGGCTTTGTGTATAAGATGCTCGGCATTCCGGAGGCGCTGTTTACCCCGATGTTTGCCAGCGCACGCATCGTGGGCTGGGCGGCCCATCGCTTTGAGGAGATAGTGTCCGGAAAGCGCATCATCAGGCCTGCGTACAAGTCAACCATGCTGGACGAGCAGATCCTTGCCCCGTTGCTGGAACGCATGGCATCGGATCAGAACGGATTATCCGGCGCTTGAGCGCTTGGTAGTGCTATGCTTGTTTACAAAGGGTAATCAGGTATACGTTCTGGTGGCACCGCTCTTGTCTAGAGTACTATAGTATCAAGAAATTTCTACCAGAGAGTGAGCATGGAAAAGGAACCTCACAACATACTTCCTGAAGGGTTTGACCCTCAAAGAGTGGGCTATCTTTTGGACTCAGCAGTTCTCGCTGAGCAGGGTGGCAACTCTCGTTTGGCCATACATCTTTACTGCGCGGCTTTTGAAGCTTCGCAGGACAGTGACGATGGTGTGGACGAGCGCGCCTTGAGCGGTCTGAGACAGGCCTGGATGCTGGCATGCAGACAAGGGGATCGCTCTACCGCAGAGACTATCTTTAACGATCTGGCTCCCTACAATTCCGATGAGCAGACACAGGCCGCTCTGGTGGAGTTGCAGGATATGGCCATTGAGCAGCTGGGCATGAAAAGAGAAGAAGTAGAGAGTCTCGCCGAGGCTTTTATGAGCGAGGTTCGCGATGCCGGAATTGACGTAAAAGCTTTGTCCGAGCGCTTCAGCTCTCTCAGAAACCCCGGCATAACCTCAGAACGTTTTGGCCACATCATCGACTCGCTCAAGAGGAGTTTAAACCCTGCGGATTTTCTCGCTCCTGAGGGGCAGGGAGCTCCTGAGGGAGGAGCCGCTGCTACCGGCACGGATGAAGTGTTCCCTGAGTTGCATTATGGCGATTTGGTGGGCTTTGAGAAAACAAAAGAGAAGATGCGCATCTTTGGTATTGTTGATCCGCGCGATACCGAGATGAACAGTTTTTTGCAGCAGGCTGAGTCGTTCCATGGCTTTTCAGGCCCGGTGTTAACGCAGAACTTTCATTTTACGGGGACCTCCCGCGAGGACTGCGGCATATTTGCCCAGGCCACGGCCAATGAGATAGGCTGGCCGGTTATCACGATGATCGTCGATGTCAATGAGATGCACGACGGCACCATTAAGGTGATTGCCCCGGTCAAACGCTCCTTCTTTGGCCCGCCGCGGCTTTCTGACCTGCCCAATC
>JAISPK010000049.1 GCA_031274985.1 Coriobacteriales bacterium
ATGAAGTCATCATTTGAGATGAGCGTTACGTGGTATTTCTCTTCAAGATAGAAGTATTGCTCCTTCATGTAGCCAACCACGATGATAATGTCATCGATCCCTACAGCCCTCAGCTGCTCTATGGTTCTTTCGATTAATACCTCTCCTCTCACGACGAGTGTTCCCTTGGGTTTTTCATAGGAGAGAGGGACGAATCTGCTTGAGGTGCCTGCAGCCAAAATAATGGCGTTGTCTACCTTATAGGGGGCCAGTGCCTTTACCCCAAGCGGAGTAATATGGGAGTTCTCAAGGTATTTTCTGCTTTCCAACAACTTGACAGTCGAGTTAACCGTTCCCAAAGAGAGCCCGGTTTTTTGTGAGAGGTCTCGCTGAACCGTTGCAGGGGTCACCCGCAGTGTATTGAGAATTGAGAATTCGTTTTCGGTAAGCATAGGGGTTCCTTTGTGCTGCTGAATTTGTGGTTCGTCGTTCATTTGATGTTCAATGTTCACTATTCTATCGTTCTTTTGAACATTTGCAAGAAGAGAAGTGTTTCGTTGCGTTTTGTTGTGGCGAGTAACCGCTTTTCCTTTATGGCGAGATGCTATAATTTCTCCATGGAAAAACTCACCGTGGTAATACAAGCAGGAGGCGAATCCAAGCGCATGGGTAAGCCCAAAGCGCTGGTGTCTTTTTGCGGTACCCCCCTGATTTGCAGGGGTTTAAAGCGCCTGGGGAGCATTGCTGATCAGCTCATCATCACCACCAATCAGCTGGAGAGTTTGGGTTTTCTCTGCCCAGAGATAACCGGAGACCGTCTGGAGCTGTACGCCGACATCCACGATTCCAAGGGGGCTCTCAGCGGCCTGTATACCGCGCTTTATTATGCAGAGTTCCCTTCGGTTGCCGTAGTGGCCTGCGATATGGTCTTTCCTTCGGCTCAACTTCTCAAGGCCGAGCAACGAGTACTCCTGGATACCGGCGCCGACGTGGTGGTGCCTAAAACCACTCATGGTTATGAGCCTTTTCATGCCGTGTATCGCAGAAATACCTGCCTTGCCTATATCAAAGAGGTGCTGGACGCCGGTGAAACCCGCGCAACCAGTTGGTTTCCACAGGCAGAGATCGTCGAGTTTTCTTATGAGGACGTGTTGAAGGCAGAACCGCGCGGCGGCTCTTTTGTGAATATCAATACTCCTGAAGAGCTCAAGCATATAGAAGATCGTGTTCTTGCAGGACACATGACCATGATCTGTGGGGAGGAACAAGGTGTTCCTACTTTTCCGCGCAAAACACTCCCCTGCGGATATCAGGAACCCTAGTAACTTAAAGGAGGCATTATGCGTTTTGAAGTAATCGACCATCCTCTGGTGGCACACAAAGTACGCTTGCTGCGCGCAAAAGACACCAATACCGTGGTCTTTCGCATGGTCACCAACGAGTTGGTGTCGCTGCTCGCTTATGAGGCTACCCGCAACGTCAAAACCGAGATCGTGCAGATAGAGACTCCCGTCTCCCCTACTACTGGCGCGCGGCTCTCTAAAGATCCGCGTCCTATTATCGTCCCGGTGCTCCGGGCAGGCCTGGGTATGCTCGATGGCATGATCCAGTCTATGCCTACCGCCGAGGTTGGCTTTCTCGGCATTCGCAGGGATGAAGAAACCCTCATCCCTGAAACCTACGCTAATCGCCTCCCTGATGACCTCAACGGCAGACAGTGCTACATTATCGATCCCATGCTGGCTACCGGAGGCACGCTCATCGACACCATTGAGTACGTCGTAGAGCGCGGCGCCACCGATATCACGGCTATTTGTATCTTGGCTGCCCCCGAAGGCGTAGAAGCGGTGCGCAAGGCTTCCGAAAAGCATGGCGACTCCCTTAAGCTGAGTGTATTCGTGGGCGCACTTGACGAGTGCTTAAACGAGAACGGCTATATCGTTCCGGGACTGGGCGATGCCGGAGACAGATTGTACGGGTATGTCAGCTAGTCTTGACGAGACCATAAACAAGGCTCCCGCCAGTCTGCCTGACAGCAGAAGCAAGACTCCTGCCAGCCTCCCTATTGGTGTTTTTGACTCCGGTATTGGAGGGCTTACGGTTGCGCGTGAGCTGGCTCGCCGTCTGCCTCAGGAGTCGATACTCTATTTTGGCGACACCTTGCGCTGCCCCTACGGATCCCGCTCTCTGGCCGAGGTAGAGAGCTTTGCTTTGCAGATCTCTGAATGGCTGGTTGCACAGAAGGTAAAACTCATCGTTATGGCCTGCAACTCTGCCACGGCGGCCGGCCTTGAAACGGTACAGCGCAAGGTACAGGTTCCCGTTATCGGCGTCATCGAGCCGGGCGCGCGCGCAGCGGTGCTGGCAACAGTGAGCCGCAGAGTGGGCGTTATCGGGACGGTCGCCACCATCGAAAGCGGCGCCTATACGCGCGCGATTCGCGCTCTGGATGCGGGAATCACGGTGTTTAGCGCAGCCACCCCTCGCTTTGTAGAGATCGTTGAGCAGGGCATGCGCCTCGACCGCAACCCCTTTGAAGACCTGATGGCCCAGACCGCATCGCTGTACATCCGCCCCACCTTTGCTGAGATTGCGCGGGATTATCTCAATCCACTCAAACGCTGCACCATAGACTGTCTGGTTTTAGGCTGCACACATTATCCGCTCCTTACCCCTCTGGTGAGGAGCATTATGGGCCCGGAGATACAGATTATCTCCTCGGCCGAAGAAACCGCTATAGAGGTTGCCGAGGCGCTGGCACGACGCCACCACCTGGCTCCCCCCGAGCAGACACCTCACCACCGCTTTGCCACGACGGCATCCGACCCCACTGACTTTATCCAACTGGGTGAAGCGATCTTTGGAAGCGAGTTTGGCGAGGTGCAACTCGTAACCCTCACAGAATTGGAATGAGAGAACATGGAAAGAATCAGTTTTTCGAATCAACGCAGTAAGGGAAGAGCTCCCGACGAGCTGCGCCCGGTGCGGTTTACCCGGGATTACCTGACGAGCGCCCTGGGATCGTGTCTGGTGGAGTTTGGCGACACGCGCGTGCTCTGCGCCGCCAGCATCGACGAGAACGTTGCCGGTTGGCTCAAGGGCAAGAATCGCGGCTGGGTCACTGCGGAGTACTCCATGCTGCCGGCTTCCACACCGGTGCGCACCAAACGGGAAACCTATGGCCCCAAGGGACGCACGCATGAGATCCAGCGGCTTATCGGTCGCTCGCTACGCGCGGTGGTGGACCTTAACAACTTGGGCGAAATCACCATGACGGTGGACTGCGATGTGCTCCAGGCAGACGGCGGCACCCGCACTGCGGCGATTACCGGTGCCTGGCTGGCTATGCATGATGCTTTTGAATACTGGCAAAAAGCAGGTAAGATCAGGATGAATCCGGTCTTTGATCAGCTTACGGCCGTGAGCGTTGGGGTGGTTGATGGTATTTGTCTGCTTGACCTGGATTACTACGAAGACTCTCAGGCAGAGGTTGACATGAATCTGGTGATGACCGGTTCGGGCGAGTTCATTGAGGTGCAGGGTACCGGAGAACGCTCGAGTTTTGATCGCGAACAGCTCAACTCCCTCCTCGATTTGGGCACGGGAGGCCTGGACACCCTGCTCGAGCTACAGAAACAGGCACTCCATTGAGCCAAAAGAGACGCATAGTAGTTGCCACCCATAACGCACATAAGGTTGCGGAGATCAAAGCTATCCTGGAGGTGCCTGAGTGGGAGTTTGTCAGTCTCGATAATCTCGGCATCGTAGAGGAGCCCGTTGAGGACGCCGACAGTTTTGTGGGCAATGCACGCATAAAAGCCCGCCATGCTCACGAAAAAACGGGGCTTGCCTCTCTGGCTGACGATTCGGGGCTCATGGTGGATGCCCTTGGCGGCGCACCGGGTGTGTATTCTTCACGCTACGCCGGAGAGACTGCCAACGATGAAGCCAATAACTGCAAGCTCCTCTGCAAGCTTGAAGATACGGCAGAAAAAGACCGAACGGCACGATTCGTCTGCGCCGTGGTGTTCATTGACGAAGAGGGCAAAGAAACCGTTGCGGAAGGTTCACTGGCAGGGCGTATCGCCTGTGAGGCGCAGGGAAACAACGGCTTTGGCTATGACCCGCTCTTCTGCCCTGAAGCCTATGGGTTTACCCGTACTGCAGCAGAGTTGGCTCCTGATGAGAAAAATGCTATCTCACATCGCTTCCAGGCACTCCGGATACTTTCGCAGACTCTGCAAGATACAGGTCCTTCCGAGGATACCTGTCCTTCCGAGGATACCTGTCATTCCGAGGATACCTGTCATTCCGAGGATACCTGTCATTCCGAGGATACCTGTCCTTCTGAGGATACCTGTCATTCCGAGGATACCTGTCATTCCGAGGATACCTGTCATTCCGAGGATACCTGTCATTCCCGCGAAGGCGGGAATCCATCCCCCGGTCGTCCTGGGCCTTGGGGCTGGCGGCG
>JAISPK010000146.1 GCA_031274985.1 Coriobacteriales bacterium
GCGTCCGGGTGAATGCGCCACCGCTCGGGCAGATTCTCCCAGCCTACCTTTGCGGTTCCGGAGAGCGCCGGTACCATCCAGACACCATATTCGGCCACCAGCTTCTCAATGTAGTCAAAGACTTTGCCGGAGCGCGAGGCCCAGGTAAAGATGAGGTTGTAGTTGGTGGTCTGGTGAGACCAGAGATGTGTGAATTTTGCGGCCGTATAGGCATCTACATTGAAGCCGGTTCTTTTATGGTACTCGCTGCCGATATGGCCAACGTCAACTCCACGGATCTGAAACTCCTCCGAGCGCTCGATGCAGGCAACCCTGGCACCATTGCGTGAAGCAGCCTGAGCGGCATTAAGGCCTGCCAGGCCACAGCCAACAATAACAATGTCAAAATCCTTTTTCTCGGCGATGTCGGTTATTGGTGCCGGCGGAACATCCCACGTGTGCTTGGTAGCGCCAGCCTGAGCACCTTTTGGTACAGCAGTGGGTGTGCAGCCAGGCAGCGTAACTGCTGCAGCAGCCGCACCGGTTGCTAAAGCTCCTTTCAAAAAACTTCGTCTATCTATACCTTTTTGTGATTTTTCAGACATAGTAAATCCCTTCTCTCTTTAGTTTTGATTTTCCATCTCCCAGAGAACACCACAGCAAATAGTACCGCAAAAAGAGAGGTGCAGAGAGCATGAAAGAGCAGCTTGCATCCCTAGAGGTATTCTCCCAGCACGCGAAGCATCTCGTCAAAGTTTATGGGCTTTCCGATGTGACCGTTCATGCCGGCAGCCACACATTTGTCGATGTCCTCTTTGAATACGTTGGCGGTAAGGGCAACGATGGGAATCGATGCTGCGCCCTCAAGCGAAAGTTTGCGGATGCAGCGCGCAGCTTCATATCCATCCATCACGGGCATCTGAACATCCATGAGAATCAGGTCATAGCGCGCAGGATCCTTCTCAAACAGGGAGAGCGCCTCTTTTCCGTTGCAGGCGCAGTCAACCACCATGCCCGTCGGCTCAAGGAAGGCCATCGCAATCTCACGATTAACCTCAACATCCTCAACCAACAAAAGGTGCAATCCCTTGAACTTCTCAAAGTCTGCACCGTGCTTTACGCTAAACCCCTTATCGGGGTCAAAGAGAATCCCGTTGATTGTGTCAACGATGTTTGATGAGAATACCGGTTTAGCGATAAACGCATCGGCCCCGGCGTCGAGGGCCTCGTTTTTGATTATGTCCCATTTGGCGTCGGCCAGTATTATGACGGGTGCCTTTAGTCCCATTTTATCCTTAAGCAGGCGAGCCATATCAGGACCGCTCAAATCAGGCAGGAGGTAATCGATGAATACCGCAGTGTAATCCTCACCGCTTATCAGTTCAAAAGCCTCTTTTGCGTTGAGCGCGATATCGCAGGTTGCCTCATGGCGTTCAATTATCTCGCGAAAAAAGTCCTGCACGCCTACATCGCGTTCAACAAGGAGAATGCGAATTCCACGCCACTCGGGGGCTACGATACTCTTCTCATCAACACACTGCACGGGGATGGCAAAGGTAAACGTGGCCCCTTTGTTGAGCTCTGACTCAAGGGATATCCGCCCGCCCATCATGTCAACGATGCTTTTGGAGATTGCCAGCCCCAGCCCGGTGCCGCCGTATTTGCGGGTCGTTGAGCTTTCGGCCTGTTGGAAGGACTGAAAGAGCCGCGACTGCTGTTCAAGGCTGATGCCAATGCCGCTGTCGGCCACACTGATCTCGAGGGTGCTGCGTGCACCCTCGCCTTCGGCAAGGCGCGCCGTAAGCGTAATAGAACCTTTATCAGGGGTGAACTTAACTGCATTGCTCAGGAGATTAGAGATAACCTGCGCCAGGCGATGCTCGTCAGAAACAATCCTGAGACGTTTTGAGTTGTCAAAGACAACGGTAAGATTTTGCTGCTTATCTAATACGCGATGCTGATTGATGGTTACCACGCGGGAGAGCATGGCCTCAAAATCAAATTCAGAGAGCGAGAGCTCAAATTTGCCGGACTCGATCTTAGAGATATCCAGCACGTCGTTGATAACCCCGAGGAGATGGTCTGCCGCTTCTTTGATCTTTCCAACGGCATAATCCTTTCTCTCAGTGTCTTCGGACTCCAGTGCAATGGTGGACATACCGATGATGGCATTCATGGGTGTGCGTATCTCGTGGCTGATGTTTGCCAGAAAAGCAGACTTTGTCTTGCTGGTTTGCTCGGCAATCTCAGCAGCGCGTTTTTGCTTTTCGGCCTCCTTGTAAGGGGAGATGTCAATAAAGCTCTCCAGCATTACCTCGCGGCCGTCAAAATTAATCTGCGCAACCGACTTGATTATCGAGATGACCTCGCCGTCGAGACGGGCGAGCTCCTGCTCCGTTCGATTCGTTTCGAGGTGCCCGTCACGTATGGGGCAGCCACCACGCTCCGAGCAGAAGATCTGTCGGCATTTTTTGCCAAGAAGTTCTTCTCTGCTGCCTCCGATGAGTCTGGCCGCAGATGGATTGACATCGATGATGGCATTGGTTTCGGCGTCTATGAGGATGAGACCGCTTTCGCTGTAGCGCCAGGTAGCCTCGAGGCGTTCAAGGAGCTTTGCCTGCTCGGTAACATCCTCAACGGCACCCACCACCCGCTCCGGGGAACCGTCAGCGCTTCTGAGCGTAGCGCCAAAAGCATGAAAGGTACGGATCTCGCCGTCTTTTTTTGAGAGACGATAGGTAATATCATAAGGCGTGTTGCCGCTGTAATCCATCAAATGGGCCAGGAAGGCATCCAGAGTGGTTTGTTTATCCTCTGCAATCAGCCTGTCGCTCCAGCTGGACAAAATGTTGGGAAAGTCATTCTCATCGGTATACCCAAGCAAAGCCCTGAACTTATCGGACCACCAGAATTCATTGTTGCCAGCCAGGGGGTCGGCGGGATTAACCGAAACATCCCACAGAGCTATTTCTCTGCTCTTGAGCAGCAGTTCGAGCCTCAGATCACTTCTCTCCAGGTGTTGCTGCATGCGAACTTTTTCGTCAATGTCCTGAAGAGCACCGGCAACCCTGAGCGCCTTACCCCTCTCGTCTCGCATCGTGGTGCCAAAGGCATGAAAGGTACGGTAGTCCCCATTCTTGAGTTTTAGTCGATACTCCAGGTCGTAAGGGGTTTTGCCGGTGCGATCGGTGAGATGTGCCGCAAAGGCATTGAGAACCCGCCCTTTGTCGCGGGGATGCAGCCGGTCGCTCCAACTGGCAAGAATGTCAGGAAAGTCGCCGGTGTCCTCAAAACCGAGCAGAGCACGAAACTCATCAGACCAGGTAAAGGGATGCGACGGATTGAGGGGGTTCTCGCCTTCAATCACCATGTCCCAAAGACCTATGCCCAGGGCATCACTGGTAAGGCGATACTTCATCAGGTCAAAACTTGCCGCTGCGCTGATGCCGTCCAGGGCATCGCCCAGCAGCTGCAGTACCTTTGCGGAATCACCATTGAGGCCAGCGGTGCTCAAGAAAGAGTCAATGCTCGTAGATTCTCCTGTTTCAAGATACTGCTCGAGCGCTGCAATTACCTCTTCAGAAGTCCCGGGGAATTCTTTATTGTCTAGCGATGCCATCAAATCCCCGCCACTCGTCCCTACACAAACTCGGAGTACTTATTATTAACAGCTTAGCATAAGTTCAGACCTAATTATATCAAACCTCTACAGGGCTGCACGTTGGTAATAAGCGGGGAGAGTAAGAAGGATAATAACTCTGTCTGAGCAGAATAGTTGATTGTGATGATTTTGTGGAGATTCACAACTACGCAAAAAATCGTTGTATCTTATTACAAAAGGCGTCTGAGTGGGATTGGGCGCACAACATAGTGGGAATGGGGAAATTATGTTTAATAGAGATGCATTTATCAAGTCTGTCAGAACAGACACCACGGTGACCAAGGTTATCTCGTTGGTACTCGCCTTTACCCTGGCGATTGCACTCGTTCCGTTTTCTTCATTTCTGTTTATGCAAGCAGCATTTGCAGAAGAAGGAGAAACGGGACTTCCTGCCTTGATCACCATCACCGCAGCAAGCGCAGAAAAGGTCTACGACGGTGAGGCGCTTATAAGCGACTCGTATACCGTTGAGCCCGAAATAGAAGGGCTCTCCGTATTTGCGACTGTTGCGGGCGAAGAACCGGGTCTTGCCACTGAGACGGTCTCGTCTCCTAACGTGGTAGTTCCCGAATCAGTCATGGTAATGTTCAACGGCGAAGACGTCACTGGCCAAATCGAGGTTATCCTCGTTTCGGGCACTCTGACCGTCACTGTTGAGCCAACCGAACCGGAACTCCAGCTACAAAATCAAGGCAAACCGGCGATTAACGTCCTTGAAGCAGGCGTTTCCTTGATGGCCGCGGCAGAACTCACTCCTTTGTCGGTTCAACTGATTGAAGTCGACAACCTCACTGACCTCGTCAATAACCTTGCAACAGCAAAAGCAGGAGACCAGATCACCATCGTCGGAACGGGCTTCAGCTGCGCCGGCAGCACGATCCTCATCAATCCCGGTGTCACCCTCGTTTTTGGTCTGAGCAACGACCAGAGCATAATGAAACTCCAGGGTGCCTCTCTCATTAACTATGGTTCGATCATAGTCAGAGGATCAATCAATATCTCCGGCAGTGTGACCTTTGAAAACCATGGAGATATCTGGCTCGAAGAAGGCAGGGTCTATGGGCCGCTCAACTTAACAGAAGGCACAGCGTATGACCTGCTCATCACCTATTTCAAGAATGACGGTAGCGCCATTCGGAGCAATGACTCTCTCACCGGCACGGGCATTGACCGCCTTGTGGTCAAAGATCATGCCGCCCTTGCAGACTTTGAGCGCCCCGGCTATGAATTCACCGGCTGGAACACTGCGCCTGACGGCACGGGAAAGCTCTACAACCCGGGCGATGAGTACCTCTTTAATATCGCCGCGCATGATCGCTACGGGCTCCTCTTTGCACAGTGGACCCCTGTGCCTCAGACCCTTATCTACAAGGGCAACGGTGCCACTGTCGGCATGATGGACAGCGAAACACATAACACCGACTCAGTATTCAACCTTACTCACAACAATTATGGAAAGAAGGGCTACACATTTCTCGGCTGGTCTTTAGACCCTAAAGCGACTACCCCGACCTGGACAGACCAAGCATCCTTTACCATGCTTGCCCCCGTTGACGAGTTCAATACCACCACATTATTTGCCGTCTGGGAAGCTGTCACCTACAAGGTCTCCTATGTCGTGTCCGGAGCAGCACCGGCGATGTTTAGCCCTTCTCTTCCCTTCACCACTTCTTATCAGGAAGATGACACCGTTGCAGCTCTTGCGGGCCTCTCAACCACGAGCAACATGAACGGCACCCTTCAGGGCAGCTGGGAGTTCAGTGGCTGGAAAGCTTCACCATCGGTGACCATTACCTCCGGCATGTTCACCATGCCTGCCTCAGACGTGGCGTTCACCGGATTTTGGACCTTTGTTGAAGACCCGATCTTTACCGTGACCTTTGATCCGGGCACACAGGGCGCTTTTGCCCCGGTCTCCCACAATGTTTATGCGGCCTCAGCTACCCCTGCAGCACCCTTCGCAGCAGCAAACGCAGGGTATCTCTTTGAGGGTTGGTCACCTGAGGTAGATACAACCGTCACCAAGTCGGTAACCTACACAGCTCAGTGGAGAGCAGGCCTGGTGGGCTACACCGTAAGGCACCATGACGCAACCACCGGCGCCATACTCTTAGAGGACAACGGACTCCTGGCCCTGACCGGAGAAGATGCAGTTGCCGAGCCGGAGACCTTTGATGGCTATGCACACGATCCTTCGGATGCGCGCACCGTAGCCAGCGGCACGGTAGCAGGCGACGGCAGCCTGATTCTTGCCCTCTACTATGCACCGGTTGCTCCACCTGAGGTCATCCCCGAACCGCAAGAGCCTCCCGCAGATCCGGTTATCCCGGCTCCGGTGGTAGGATCGCCCCTGATCGTAGCAGAAGTTGCCGCCGTGGCTGAGATACCGTTTGTCGAAGATCCAACCGCAAACATCCCGAGTTCACTGACGCCGCAGAGTTCTGCTCCTATCCAAGCTTCAGAGGTACCCTTCGGTGCCCCCACTTCCTGGGCGCTCCTGAACCTGGTACTCACCGCGATGGGTGTTTTGTTGGCAGTGATCATGCTGATAGTACCCCTGCTGAGACTGAGCAGGGACAAAGAGTATGAAGTAAGCCTCAGCAAGCTTCAACGCAGACGCATCATGTGGGCAGTCATCAGCTTAATCGCAGGATCTCTTGCAGCAGTACTGTTCTTCATCACCCAGGACATCACCCTCCCCATGGGCCTGGTGGATTCCTGGACCGTGATTCACGTGGCCATCTTTGCCGCACAAATCGCACTGTTGGTAGCAGCAGTCTTCAGCAGAAGGGGAGAGCAAGCAGCCGCAGCAAGCCACTGATTAAACCTCTAGTCAATACTGGAATGGGTAACCTGAAATTCTTACCAAAAAGATTTCACCAGAGCATCGAAGCACCCAGGGCAGCCAGTATTGAGAGATAGACAAACACTTCGATGCTCTGTTGGGCGCACCCAAGGCAGTCACCGGTATAACCACCGATGACTGCCTTGAAGCGTTTGCCGAGAAATAGGCGTACCAGCAGCGCCACGGGAACTGCTAAGAACCACCAGGGTCTCTCCCAGAGCAAGCCAACAAAGGGGAGCAGCCAGATAAAAGAGACAACGAGGCCTCCGGTAGAGATCTTCCTGCCGATGGGCTTTATCTTGCTGGTGAGGTCTGAGCGGGCATACTTATCGGTATAGATAAGGGTAACCACGCTAAAACGGCTGAGAACATGGGCAAAGACAATGCCCACCAGCCCATACCAGGGCTCTGCAGCAACGAGAAACGTCATTGCGCAGAGCTTTACCGCAAAGAGCAGGATCAGTCCGATTGCCCCATAGGCACCGATGCGCGAGTCCTTCATTATCTCAAGGACGCGTTCGGGGGTGTGTCCACCGCCAAAACCATCGCAGACATCCGCAAAGCCATCCTCATGAAAGGCGCCGGTTAACAGCACCCCGCACGATACACCGACAACCACCGCCAGGGCAACCGGTAGGATGAGGGACAGCAGCCCGGTGATTACCGCTACTGCGCCGCCTACCACCCAACCGATGGCGGGAAAATAGCGGGTAGAACGGTTGAGCTGGTCGCCCGAATATCCGGTCCACCGGGGGCAGGGGAGGCGTGTGTAAAACATCAGAGCGGTAAAGAAGAGCCGTATCTCCAAGAGTACGGGGTTAATTCCCTGGCGTTGGGAGTCTTTTGGCGTCAACGCTACGTCACCGTCTTTCGGGTTTGTGGTTCGGGTTCTTCAGCTTGTGCTTCGGGCTCATCAGCTTGCGCTTCGGGCTCGCCGGTGCTCACGCCGGCTTCTTCAAAACTGGCCATGTTCTGCAAAAACGCAACGGCACTCACCAGGAGGGGATAAGCCACAGCGCAGCCGGAACCTTCTCCCAGACGCATACCCAGATCAATGAGAGGCTGCGCTCCCAAAAAGTCCAGAAGACGCGCATGGCCCGGCTCCCCGGACTGATGACAAAAGATTGCGTGTTCAATAATACCGGGGTTAAGCGCGTTGGCTGCCAGCAAAGCGGCACTGGCTACAAAACCATCTATCAAAAGAATGCGTCCCGTTGCAAAGGCTCGAAGCATCGCGCCAACCATCTGAGCAATCTCAAAGCCACCAAACATCTGCAGGGTCTCCAGGGCATCCTTTGGGTGAGGATGTCCGGCGCGCACCGAACCGAGAATAGCGAGTTTTTTTGCCAGACCTGCGCCAACCAGACCGGTTCCCGGGCCTACGCATTGGGGCAGAGGTATATCGGTTAAGGCGTTCATCAACAGGCTCGCCGAGCTGGTATTACCAATACCGAGCTCGCCAAAACCGAGCACCGTGCAGAGGGGATTAACGTTATGGTCAACGACCGAGGCGCCCGCAGCCAGACATTCCTCGAGCTCCCGGGCGCTCAGAGCATCGCCCTCCAGGCAATTATTGGTGCCCGGACCCATCCAATGATCAATCATGCCCTCCGGTCTGGCTTCAGGCCAGTCAATACCTGCATCAACGAGGAGTACCTCAATGTTGTGCTGTCCTGCAAAAACGTTAATACCGGCACCACCCGCAAGAATGTTATAGGTCATCTGCGCTGAGACTTCGCGCGGGTAGGCGCTGATTGCTTCGCGGGCCAGGCCGTGGTCCGCGGCAAAGACCACAATCGTGGGTGCTGCTAACACCGGCGTCAAGGTGTTTTGGATACTGCAAAGCTGCGCAGCCAGACTTTCCAACTGCCCCAGGGCGCCGCGCGGCTTGGTTTTGTTATCGATCTTGTATTGAATCTGCTCCTGCAGTTTATCTGCGGTTGTGGTGTCGATGCTCATAAAGCCTCCAAGCTCTCTGCTCATTACTTGAAGAGCATTATGGCTCTTTCAAAGAAGCACGCAAAAATCTCTGCAAAAGAGAATACCATTATCCCTAAAAGTCACCGAAAACACGCAAGGCAGTTGCAGGCAGCGCCACAGGGTCGTGGCCGTTGCCCAGCAATCACCCTTGTGTTGCAACAATCGGGTACTTACTTTTCTTCATCAGGTAAAAGACCACTGCTATGAAAGTCGTGACGGATCTTCTTGTAGTGATACATTATTGCATCCGCCTCAGAGAATACGGCATTGTAAGCCTGATCCGCTGAGGTCATCAACGTGTACCCCCAGGATATGCTCGGAGAATCAAAGAGTGGATGGTGTTTTCCGGAGCAGCGGGTAATCACATTGCGTACAAAAGCTTCAGCCATTTCTTCGCTTCCGTTTGGAACCAGCATGACAAACTCATCGCCGCCGATTCGCGCAACAAACGCATTATGTGGCATGGCCTTTCTGATGATATCAGCAACCATTATCAGCAGCTCATCGCCCAACAGATGGCCATAAGCATCGTTAATCAGTTTGAGCCTGTTAACGTCTCCAACAAAAATGAGGAGCGGCATGTTCTCTTCTTTCACAATGGTTCGCACGCGCTCTAAGTAGGCATTTCTGTTGTAGAGTTTGGTGAGGTGATCGTAATATGCAATGCCCTCGAATTTTCTCAGCAGAGTATAGAGCGGGGTCACTTCGGATATCTCAACGATAAAACCAAAGACCCGCTTTTTGTTGCCCGCTTTATGCGTGGTGAGGTAAAAATGCTTTTCTACACCATCTTGCACCACAATGATGACGTCATCATCATGGGGCGAGGTACGGCAGTCGTATTCATTGAGGATCCGCTTGCGATAACGGTCGATATGCTCTTTGAACATCGGTTCGGGCAGGGGGTATTCTTCTCCCCATTCGGACTTATTCCAATCGAGAATCCTCTTTTTACGGCTCAGGATAATAACGGCGGTTGAGAGGCTCCCAACCACAAACTCCCGTGAAGTGACGATAACTTCCGAGGCCGGCATGACCCACATGGCGGTATAGAGCAGGTAGAGCACGAGGATAAAGGCCACGGGGGCTGCCAGCTGCAGGAGAAAGTCCAAGAGGGTGATGGCTTTGAGGGTGATGGTGTAGGGGGGTGGATCAAAGAAGAGCCCGTTGAGGGCAAGCAGGATAACAAAAACCGTGATGCTCACCAGCAGATAGCGGGTCGAACGACGCGTGCGGCGCGGCATCTGATAGAGCACGTCAAAGCACAGCAGATAGGCTCGTACCAGGCAGACAATGGCATAGAGATAAAATACGAGCAAATACCACTGAGACTCCAGGGCGGGAGGCAGGATGTCCAAAAGGCCCGGAAAGAGCAGGTCACGCAGCAACACGAATATCAATAAGACCGGAATCACCAGGGGCAGGATAATAAAAATCACCCGCTGCTCTTTATAGGATACCTGTTGGCGGATATGCAGGCACAGCAGAGCCGGAATCGGGAGGATTCCAATGAGCCCCAGCTCAGAGAGTATCTTTGAGAAGTGCACCTCAAATACCATGAACAGCGAGCAAACGGCCCAGAACAACACCGCAAAACAGAGGACGATAAAATAGGTGCTGCTCCATTGGCGCTTTATTCTCTTGACAAAAGAATAGACCATCAAGAAGAGAATCAAAGAACTGAGTATAACCAGGATAGACTTGTTGAGCAGTGCATCGTTATACAATAAATCCAAGAGCGCTTCTGAAGCCTCTCGCATCGAATCTACTACGTCCATGGTGTACTCCCTGCTCTGTTGGTAACTCTGTCAGGCCGGGCCCCCGAAAGGGTCAAGAAACCTGTGTGTCACTGACGCGCGCGTTGTTTCTCATGAGAAACAGTAGCAACAGTGCCGCAACCAGTGAAAGTGCTGCTCCAAAAACAAAGGGAACGGTAGCATTAAAAGTATCCCACAAAATACCTGCTATTATGCTGGCGGGCAGCAAGGCAATTCCTACTACCGTTGCCTGTAACCCCAGCATCGTCCCTTTGAGTTCAGGCGGCGATATCTCAACTATATATGCCCGCTCGACTCCGGTGATCAAGGCGGTATATGCTCCGTAGAGCACAAACGCTGCAATCATCACCCCCTGGTTTGGCGCAAAGCCAAAGCAAAGATAACAGAGAGTGAAAGTCGAATACCCAGATACCAGCAGTTTTTTTCGCCCTATACGGTCGGATAACCTGCCAAGTGGTATGGATAAAATCGAGGCTATCGCGCTATAGATCAAATATAACAAAATCACACTGATTGTGTCAAAGCCAACAGCATAGGCTTTGAGCAGAATAAAGGCATTAGAGGAGTTGCCCAGGGTAAACAAAAGGCTTACCAAAAGATACAGCCGCAGCTGTCCGCTGATCTTGCCAAAATTCTTCCAAAAAGCCTCGCGTTTCTTTGTGGGGCGGGGGAGCTTTTTTTCTTTAACAAAGCTAAACAGCGCAAGCCCCAGAGCTGCCGGTATGAGCGAGAGCCCAAACAGCAGTTTATAGTCTATACCGTTGCTCATGTTGAGCAAGATAAGGTAGGCAATGAGAACCCCGAGAGCGGTTCCCAGCATATCCAAAGCCTTGTGGATGCCAAAGGCACGGCCCATGTTGTTTTTGTCGGTGCTCTCGCTCACCAAAACATCACGGGGCGCGGTACGAATACCCTTGCCGATACGATCGATTACGCGGGCTGCCAGTACGCCGGCCCAGGTGCCGGCTATCAGCAGGGCTAATTTGTAGAGAATCCCCGGAGCATAGCCGATAAACGCCAGGAGTTTCTTCTTTTGAAACCGGTCGCTCACGTAGCCGCTGAACACCTTCAAAAGGCTCGCGACGCTCTCTGCGATGCCTTCGATGATTCCCACCAGAGCGGGGGTTGCGCCGAGCACCATGGTTAAGTAAAGCGGAATGAGCGGGTAAACCATCTCGGTGCTGAGGTCGGTGAACAAACTGATCAGTCCTAAAAAGATGACGTTACGTAACACCCTGGGTTTTTTGGTGGTGCTCATAGCCCGGTGCCTACTTGTCAGCCCTTATCAGCGCTCCGGCAAAAGCGCCATCCAGCGCATCGAGACTTATTTCGGAAAGATCATCTTCAAAAGAAGCGGCAAATTCTGTTTTTATAACATCCCGTGTGTAGGGGTGGACGATCTCAATCGAGATGTTCGAGAATCCGCAGACACGCAGCAGCTGCTCGAAGTGCTCTACGGTAATCGTCCCTGCAAGACAGCCACACCACATCTCAGCATTCCTGCGAAACTCGGGGGCCACCTCTTTTACGCTCACAACATCGGCAATCCGTAATCTACCGCCCGGCTTTAAGACCCTGAATGCCTCTTCGAGTGCCTGCTCTTTGTAAGGAGAAAGGTTTATAACGCAGTTAGACAAGATCACGTCCACTGAATTTGCCAGCAGCGGAATCTGTTCAATATAGCCCTTGATAAACTCAACATTCCCGGCACCCATCCTCGCCTTGTTCTCGTTGGCCAGGCGCAGCATTTCATCGGTCATATCCAGTCCGTAGACCTTGCCCGCATCCCCTACAAAGCGGGAGGCGAGCAATACATCGATGCCGCCACCGCTCCCCAGGTCGAGTACCGTTTCGCCCTCCTTGAGCTCTGCAAACACCAGAGGGTTTGCGCAGCCCAGTGAGGCAGCAATCGCCTCTCGGGGGAGCTCAGAAAGCTCGGCGTCTGCGTAGTTGATTGAGGTATCGGTGATCTGCAGCCCGGCATCTTCGAGCGTTGCCGTTGCCGAGCCGCAACACGACGACATCAAGGGGGCGGATGCCGGCGCGGCGCAGCAGGAGGAGAGCGGTGTTGACGGGGCGCAGCATAACGCCCCCTCGGTATCGCTGTTTCCTATGCCGGCTGCAATTTTGCCGTAGCGATCCTGTACTACTTCGTGAATATCCATGACATAAACCCTTCTCTTGAAACCTGTCAGGGGGACGGAGAAAATGACAGCCTGTCAGGGGGACGGAGAAAATGACAGGCAATTCGCAATGGACATCAGCTGAAGAGGTTAGAGTCAGAAGAAACTGGCACATCCCTTTTTGGGATCCTCATCCGTTTGGGTTTGCCTGCCTCGAGGACTACACTACGGTTGATGCCTGTCAAACGGGAGAGTTGTCTTATAGATAGGCCATCTCCTTTAAGGCGAGTCAGTATCACGTCGCGCTCCTCCTTGCCCAACGTAGCGACATCGCCACACGAGCGCACACGGGCTCTGTCCTTGATGAGCTCGATTGCCTCATCGTCTTTGACGTGCCTGACTGTATCGGTGTCAAGGAATCTGTGGTCATCTTTCAAGCTACCGGCGACAAACTCAATGAACGATTCTCTGGCCTGCCCTTCGCCTTCAGAGAGCATTCCAAGAATAAGATCGGTATCTGTCAGGCTGGTCTTTGGGCCACCGTCCTTTGTGTAGTCGGTGTAGCTGGTCCAATAGGAGATGGGCTCACCGACAAGGACCGGGTTGTTGAGGATATAGCGAACCGCTTGTAGGAGATAGGCATCACTTTCTACAGGCTCACTTCTAAAACGGTTTTGGAACAGATAACCGACTCGCTCATATTTGGCGTTGTAGTTGCGTGCATAGCTCGTGGCAAGGCGCCTCATCGACTCTGATAAGCCCTTCGGGCCCTCCTTGACAAGCAGGTGGACATGGTTTCCCATGAGTGCGAATGCGATAAGAGAAAAGCCGTTTTCAGCTTTGTAGCGCTCAAGGCATCCAAGAAAGGTAGTGCGATCCTCATCGTTATAGAAAAGCTGCAATTGGTCGATACCACGCAACATCACATGATATACGCCACTCTCGCTTTTTATACGGGAAGTCCTCACCATCGCAATCACCTCAGGAGAAGCGTAGAGGATAACGTTATGCCTGTCAAATTCCCCGTCCCCCTGACAGGCATGCCTGTCAAATTCTCCGTCCCCCTGACAGGCACGTCCAGGGACCCAAACGACAATTCCCTGCATATCCGATGGATATGCAGGGAATTGATGGTGGAGCCTAGGGGGATCGAACCCCTGACCTCTTGGCTGCCAGCCAAGCGCTCTCCCAGCTGAGCTAAGGCCCCACTGATGCAACTGTGCAAGTATAGCAAAACATCCGGACAGTTCAAGTGTCGGTTGACTATGAGATAATTTATCTCTGATGAATGACGAATTTGCCCATATTAACGATCTCAAAAAACAGCTTGAGGCGGTACCCAAAGAGCCCGGCGTGTATCTTTGGAAAGACGCAGAGCAAAACGTGCTCTATGTTGGCAAAGCCAAGCAGCTCAGAGCGCGGATGCGCCAGTATGTGGGATTCCAGGATGAAAGGGCGACCATACCTGCGCTCATGGCCCGTACGCGCACCTTTGACTACCTGGTAACCACCAGCGAACACGAGTCATTGATACTCGAAAAAAACCTCATCGACCAGTTTTTACCTCCGTTTAACGTGGGCTTTAAGGATGATAAGAGTTATCCGTTTATTGCGCTAACCCTGGGAGACACCTTTCCAGCAATCAAGTACACGCGCGAAAAACCACAACCGGGTACCCGTTACTTTGGTCCCTACACGGATGCGCGAGCAGCGCATGAGACCATGGACACCGCGCGGCGCATTGTGCCCCTCTGTAAGACCACCTGCACGGAATGGAAGCGGCTCACTAAGTCGCTTCAGCGGCAAGTCCAACAACAAATACCTCAAATAACTACCAGACCCTGCTTTGACTACCACGTTGGTCTGGGGCCCGGACCCTGTACCGGCGCCTGTAGCCCGGAAGAGTATCGCAGCCACGTTGGCAAGATCACCCGCTTTCTCAGCGGTCACCGCAGAGAGTTTATCAGTTTGCTCAAAGATGAGATTGAGCAAGCTGCCGCAGAGCTTGACTTTGAACGTGCCGCGCGCACAAAAAAGCGACTCGACACGCTCACGCACCTTAAGGATAAGCAAAACGTCGTGCTCAACCCCCGATTGGCTGCCGATACCATTGGCTTTTACCGCGAGGAGACCATCACCGGTGTTCAGGTTCTCACGGTGCGCGAAGGGCTGGTTCTGCTGCGCAACGAATTCATCCTCGACAAAGGCCTGGACGTTGCAGACGACGAGCTCATCAGAGGCTTTTTACTCAAGTACTACGAGCAGGCCTCGTATATTCCCAAGGAGATAATCCTGCGGTTTAAACCCGGCGACAGCGAGGTCATCGAGCAATGGCTCACCGACAAACTTGCCTCTGCGCGAGGTGCAAAGGTGCATATGACCATTCCCCGCGCGGGAGAAAAACACGAACTTCTCAAAATGGCCGAGCGCAATGCCCGTCACGCGCTCTCAAGGTATATGGCGCGTACGCGCTACCTGGAAGATCGCGTCAACAATGCCCTGCTGGAACTTGAGAGTTCCCTGGCCCTTGAGCAGGTGCCCATGCGCATCGAATGCTACGACATATCAACCTTTCACGGTGCGTACTCGGTGGCCTCACTCGTAGTATTTGAGGGAGGCAGACCCGCAAAAAAGGAGTATCGACACTTTAAGATCAAGCTACACAGCGAAGAGGCCAACGATGTAGCCATGATGGCCGAGGTCATCAAAAGGCGTTTCTCGGCAAAGAACCAGGAAAACACCCGCTTTGCCAAACAACCCGACCTGATCATCGTGGACGGAGGCAAACCACAGCTCAATGCAACGCTCGCCGTTCTCGAGGATTGCCAGGCCTCCACGGTGGAGGTAGTGGGTCTGGCAAAACACGATGAAGAGTTATTTGTGAGCTGGCAAAACAATGCGGTGATTTTACCGAGCGGATCAATGGGGCTGTATCTGGTAAAGCAGATACGAGACGAAGCCCACCGTTTTGCCATAACCTACCACAGAAAACTGCGCAGCAAGGGCATGACCCAAACAATCCTCGACAATATTCCCGGCCTCGGCCCCAAGCGCAAAAAAGCCCTCCTCAAGGCTTTTGGCTCGCAAAAGGCGCTCAAAGCGGCAAGCCTCGAGGCGCTCTGTGCTGTTGAGGGTATTCCAAACGAGGTGGCAAAGAGTGTCTATACTGCGTTACACTAAAAGAGCAACTTTTCTCAAAGAGAAGGAGGTAAGGTGACTGAGCTGGAAAAGAGAAGCATCGCAGACGATACTGAAGGCAGAGACTTTGGCCCCAGCCTCGTGGTGATTACCGGTATGGCCGGCGCGGGAAAGACCCAGGCCCTCCACACGTTTGAGGATATCGGCTACTTTTGTATCGACAACCTGCCTCCATCGCTGTTGCTCAACCTCGTACCTCTCGCCGGAATCCCCGGGGGCAAAAGCCGCAAGCTCGCCGTAGTGTGCGATTTGAGGTCCGGGGAGTTTTTCGTAGATCTTGAGAAGGTACTGCTGCAACTGGCGGAGCTGGAGGTAGACTTCAGACTCCTCTTTTTAGATGCTGACGACACTGCTCTGGTAACCCGCTATAAAGAGACCCGGCGCAGGCACCCGCTCTGCGAAGGAGACATGCGGCTCTCGGAGGGCATTGAGCTGGAGCGCAAGTCACTCAGCGCAGTGAGGGAGATGGCCAATTATGTCATCGACACCACCAAAAAAGACACGAGAGCGCTCCGCAGAGAAATCAGGGAGCTCTACGAGCAATCCTCCGAGGTGCAGGGTATGCGCGTGTCCGTGTTTTCCTTTGGGTTCAAACACGGGTTTCCCAAGGATGTGGATATTTTGATGGATGTGCGGTTTTTGCCCAACCCCTTTTACGAGGAGGACTTACGGGCACTCACAGGGCTCGATGGGCCGGTGCGTGACTATGTGCTCCAAAACGACAACACCAAGCAGTTTCTCACCAAGTGGGAGGACCTCCTTGCCTCGATAATGCCCGGCTATGTGCAGGAGGGTAAACGCTACCTGTCAATAGGCGTTGGATGCACCGGAGGCCAGCATCGCAGCGTGGTACTGGCCGAACAAACGGCGCAGCACCTCAAATCGCTTGGGTATAGTGTTAATCTCTCGCACCGCGACATATTACTGGCAGCGAGAATGACCGGCTCGGAACTTCACACCGAGCTCGAAGAAAAGTAGCCGACGCCTCATGACTCCTACTATCTCAAAACGTGTACTTGCCGCTACCCGCGCCGTATGTATCGGCGGTGGCACGGGAGTGCCAACCAGCATCAAGGCTCTTGCAGCCCTGGGGGTCTCAACGGATGCCGTGGTGAGCGTTGCCGACGACGGCGGCTCTTCGGGCCTGTTGCGTACCCATACCGGCCAGGTTCCTCCGGGAGACCTGAGAAAGTGCCTCGTTGCGCTTGCGGCCAACCAGCACAACCCCTGGGTCAAAGCCTTCAGAGAGCGCTATGAGTTTGCCAATAACCATACGCTGGGCAATTTGATTCTCACTTCGCTTCAGGAGGCCACCGGATCCCTCATTGAGAGCATCGCCCTGTGTGAGCAGCTGCTCGAGACGCGCGGGCACGTGCATCCGGCCACGCTCTGCAACGTGTTGCTCACCGGCATCACGCAAGACGGGCAAAACCTCGTGGGGCAGAGCACTATCTGCAAGTCAGAGACCGCCTTAAGAGAGGTGGTTCTGGAGCCGGCTGACCCGCCCGCCAATCCTGCGGCGGTCAAGGCTATCTTAGAGGCAGACCTTCTGGTGTTGGGCCCGGGCTCGCTCTTTACCTCGATCATCCCCAATCTTCTTATCGGTGGCATCAGGGATGCCATTGCCCAAAGCAAGGCAGCAACGGTGTTTATCTGTCCGGTAGCCGATGTGCAGGGTGAAACCTGGGGGCTCGATGCGGCTGAACTCACCGATGCCCTGGTAGACCATGGCCTGCAAAACCGCCTCGATTACGTACTGATCAACAAACAGGAGACCAAAAAGGAGTCGGGAAACATAACCGGCTACTTTTCTGCGATTGGCTCCGAGACCCAGTCGGTTGCCCTCTCTGAGCCCGAGGCCAACCCGGTGCTCAGGCCGCTGATTGCCCGCGAAGAAACGGTTGCCCGGATACGAGCGCGTGGCGCTAAGTTGCTCATCCGCCATATGAGTGCGGCCACGATACCCACCTGGCATGACCCGCAAGCGCTTGCGATGGCTCTGGCAAGCGTCATTGCTGATGCACAGAGACGGCAGTAAGAACCGTTTAATAATTCTGCATAATATGCTGTGTTAATCTGGCCTATTTATAGGATAGAATAGGCCAGAACATCGTTAAGTGCCCGTGCAGGTGACATCGTAGAAGAAAGGGGCGATGAATCCTTGTCTTTTACCGCTGAAGTCAAAGACGAACTTTCTCGCATAGTTTCAGATCACGAGGCCTGCAAGAAAGCCGAGCTCAGTGCGTTGGTGCGCATCGAGGGGCATCTTTCAGGCAAGTACCGCTTAGAATTGGTCATCGAGATTGCCCCGGTGGCGCGCATTGCGGTAAGGCTCCTTCACGACATCTATCACCTTAAAACCGAAATAACTACGCGTCGCAGCGTGCTACACAAAACCTACAGCTATCTCATAACCGTACCGGCTCAGATCGGGCTCAAAGAGGCCCTCAACGACCTGGGCATAATCTCGGAGAGCGGCCTCGAGATTGGCATCGCACCACGACTGGTGCAGCAGCCCTGTTGTCTGGTGTCGTATCTGCGGGGGGCTTTTTTGGGTGGAGGTTTTATAGCCAACCCCAAACGGGACTTTCATTTTGAACTCAACTGCGGGCACGAGGGCCTGGCTAACGGCCTGGTGGCGCTGCTGGCCCAAAACGCCATTCCTTCCAAGGCAATCATACGGCGCAATTCCTGGATTGTGTATATCAAGGGAGCTGAGCCTATCGTAGACTTCCTGGCCCTGATAGGCGCCCATAAAGCAGTGCTTGCCATCGAAGAGGTCAGGGTCACCAAGTCAATACGCAACGACGAGAACCGCCGGGTCAATGCCGAGCTGGCAAACCAGGCAAAATCCGTAGAGGCCTCGCTCACGCAGATGCAAAACATCCAGATGTTAGTGGATTCAAAGGGTCTGGAGAACCTGCCCAAGGCTCTGCAGGAGGTAGCGCTGCTCAGATTGGCCCACCCTGATGTGTCGCTGCGCGAGCTGGGAGAGCTGGCAAGCCCTCCGCTCTCAAAGTCTGCAATCAACCATCGCATACGCCGTATTGAAGAATTAGTGCAAAAGGCAGAGAAGGAGCAAGATCATGTTGAGAATTGACAACCTGGATGTCAAAGGCAAGCGCGTTTTGGTGCGCGTTGACTTTAACGTACCGCTCTCTGAGGGAACGGTATGCGATGACACTCGTATCCGCGCAGCGCTTCCCACCATTGAATACCTGAGGGATGGTGGCGCCCGGATCATTCTCATGAGCCACCTCGGCCGCCCCAAGGGCGAGGGCCACGAGCAGGAGTATTCGTTGGCTCCGGTGGCCCGGGTGCTCTCGCGCATTCTGGGAGAGCAGGTCATTTTGGCGCCGGCTCCCACCGGCCCGGAGGTAGAAGCGCTGGGTGCGGCCCTCAAGGAGGGGGAGGTGCTCCTGCTGGAGAACCTGCGCTTTGACCCCCGTGAAAAGAAGAACGACGGTGAGTTTGCCGCAGAACTGGCAAAGCTGGCCGATGTGTACGTCAACGATGCATTCGGTGCGGCTCATCGGGCCCATGCATCGGTTGAGGCCGTTGCCCACCTTTTGCCTGCCTACGCAGGGTTTCTGCTTGATCTGGAAGTATCCACACTCGCGCCGCTGCTGGGTGCTCCCGAGCGTCCCTTTGTAGCGATACTCGGAGGCTCAAAGGTCTCCGATAAAATCAAGATAATCGATGCCCTCTTAGACCGCGTGGACGCGCTGCTGATAGGCGGCGGCATGTGCTTTACCTTTCTCAAGGCGCAGGGCTATGAGATCGGCAAGAGCCTCTGCGAGGATGAATGGCAGGAAAAAGCCCTCAAGATGCTTGAGAAGGCCCAGAGCAGGGGAGTGCAACTCCTGTTGCCCGTTGATATTGTAGCCGCGGCTTATTTTGCCGAGGACGCCCCAACGCGGATCCTCTCGATTGACGAGATGGACGAGTCCATGATGGGTCTCGACATAGGTCCGGCAACCTCTGAACTGTATGCGCGCGCCATTGCCAGGGCAAAAACCGTGCTCTGGAACGGACCGATGGGCGTTTTTGAAATGAAACCCTTTGAGGCAGGAACAAAAGCAGTGGCAAAGGCCGTTGCAGCCCTCAGCGATGCAAACACTGTCGTCGGTGGCGGCGACAGTGTTTCTGCCCTCAAGACCTTTGGACTGGAAAACCGGATTGGCTTCGTCTCAACGGGGGGCGGGGCATCCATGCAGCTACTAGAAGGCACTCCTCTGCCCGGAGTAGAGGCGCTTTCGCCGAAAAACGATTAAGGAGACAACCATGACACGCAAACCAATGATCGCCGGCACCTGGAAGATGAACATGACCGCCACGGAGGCCACCAAGCTTGTTCAGCAGCTTGCCTATCAATACGAAGACAACTATGGTGAGATAGACGTGGTGATCTGCCCGCCCTTTACGGCGCTCAGAAGCGCTCAGGTCATTTTGGACTACGAGACAAAGTCAAAGATCTGCATAGGCGCACAGGATGTTTACTGGGAGCCAAAGGGTGCGTTTACCGGTGCCATCTCGGCCGAGATGCTTAAGAACCTCTCCTGTGTCTACTGTATCATCGGGCATTCTGAGCGTCGCGAGTATTTTTGCGAGAGTGATGAGCAGGTGGCACGCAAGGCCGTTGCTCTTACCGAAGCCGGCATTGCACCCATACTCTGCTGCGGCGAGACCCTCGAAACACGCGAAGCCGGTGAGGCTATCAGCTTTGTGACCGATCAAATCAGGGCTGCCCTTGATGGTCTTCCTGCCAGCCAGGCAGGCGGGATAGTGCTCGCCTACGAACCTATCTGGGCCATTGGTACGGGGCGCACTCCTTCGCCGGAACAGGCCGACGAGGTCTGCGCCGCGCTGAGAGATACCTTCTGTGATCTCTACGGTAGCGCGGCTGCTGAGCAACTGCGTATCCTCTATGGTGGCTCCATGAACCCCGGAAACGTCGAGGCTTTTTGTGCCATGCCCAATATAGACGGTGGCCTGGTAGGCGGCGCTTCGCTCAAAGCCGACGACTTCTTAGCTTTGGTCAAGGCGTTCTCATGAGAGCACCTGCCCTCCTTGCTGTGCTCGATGGCGTAGGCCTGCGCGCAGAAACGCAGGGCAATGCCTTTATGCAGGCAGATGCACCCTTACTGCACCGGCTCTTCTCGGAAGAGAACCCGGCTTTTTGTAGTTTGGGCGCAGCCGGCAGAGATGTGGGGCTCCCCCCGGGTCAGATGGGCAATTCCGAGGTAGGGCATCTCAATATCGGGTCCGGGCGCATCGTCAATCAGGAGCTCACCCGCATTGACCTGGCAATAGAGGACGGTTCGTTCTTTGAGAATCCGGTGCTTACCGATGCCATTGACTCGGTCATCGAGGCAAACTCCACCCTGCATCTGCTGGGGTTGGTGAGCGACGGGGGAGTACACTCATCGCTTGCACACCTCAAGGCTTTGCTTGCCATGGCTGCCGGGCGAGGGGCCAAGCGCGTGCGTATCCACGCTTTTTTGGACGGCCGCGATGTTTCGCCTGACAGTGGCGCCGGCTTTTTACATGACCTCAATGCTTACATCGAGAGCCTGGTGTCGGAGCATATCGGCCTCAATATGCGCATCTCTACTGTCTCAGGACGCTACTATGCCATGGATCGGGATAAACGATGGGAGCGTCTGGAGGCCGCATGGAGAGCCATGGTCGTGCCCTTTGAGGCAAATGTCACCACCGCCTTTGCCAACAAAAATGCGGCTGATCTCGTAGAAGAGAGCTACGCGCAGGGCAT
>JAISPK010000107.1 GCA_031274985.1 Coriobacteriales bacterium
GCTCAAAATCTCTTTCATGCTCTCTCTCCTTCTCGACAAAATATCTGCCTTCGGTTTACCCCACACAAAAACAGGTCTTGATTAACTGGTTTTTAGTTAGATAACGGTCTTGCAGTAGTCTGTTTAAGGTACGTTGTTTTTGTTCTTATGCGAATGATAACATGCTTTATGCTTTGCGGACTACAGAGAGGAGTATTTTTTGCCCTTTTTGGCCTTTTTTGGAGAAAACAACATTACCTGTCGTTCCCGCAGTTCTCTGTCGTTCCCGCGAAGGCGGGAACCCATACCCCCTGTCGTTCCCGCATCCAACCCTGTCGTTCCCGCAACCCCCTCTGTCGTTCCCGCGAAGGCGGGAACCCATAACCCTCTGTCGTTCCCGCATCCAACCCTGTCGTTCCCGCGAAGGCGGGAACCCATAACCCTCTGTCGTTCCCGCGCCCCCCTCTGTCATTCCCGCGAAGGCGGGAACCCATAACCCCTCATCGCACAAAAGATTCTTCGGGCTTGCGCCCTCAGAATGACAAAGTGTCTGTCATCCTGAGCCGCAGGCGAAGGATCTTCCCCTCATCACACAAAAGATTCTTCGGGCTTGCGCCCTCAGAATGACAAAGTATCTGTCCCCCTGCGCATTCGGCGTAGCCGAGCGTTACAAGGTCTCCCTCTAAGCAAAAACAGGCCCCTTCCAACAAAAATATCTCCCTTTATGTCAAAAAAACAAAGAAACGCGAAGATTTTTGTGAAGCCGAGTGTTACTGCCTGTGAGCACTTTTTTATACTGCTGGTCAGTAAATTGCTGTTATGTATAGCAGTTTTGAGGAGAAAATAATTCTTCGCGTTTCATCGATATTTATGCAAAATTATTTGTTTTTGTGTGAATTCCGGGTTCAGAAGAGAAAAGATTACGACAAGGAAAGGGTATGGGGTCCCGCCTTCGCGGGAACGACAGAGGGGTCGCGGGAACGACAGAGGGGTCGCGGGAACGACAGAGGGGGGCAGAATGACAAAGTGAGTGTCAGCCTGCGCGGTTAACCGTTTGCAAACCTTGGGCTACAAACAAGAGCCGTTTCTCTTTGGGACTTGCGTTCCTTGGTACAATTCTTGTATGCATTCTTTTGAGTTTATCCTGATCCTGCTTGTGGCAGCGCTTGCTTCCAGTTTTATTGGAGCACGGTTTCCGCACGTCTCAACCCCCCTGGTGCAAATTGCTGCCGGCATCGTCCTTACCCTGCTACCACTCGACTTTGATGTGCAGCTCGACCCCGAGCTGTTTATGGTGCTCTTTATTGCGCCGCTGTTATTTCATGACGCTACCAGGATGAACCGGCCTGCTCTCTGGCGGCTCAAATACCCGGTGCTGCTTTTGGCGCTTGGCCTGGTGTTCTGCACGGTGCTGATTTTAGGCTTTGCGGTCAATCTCTTTGCACCGTCCATTCCTCTTGCTGCTGCCTTTGCCCTGGCTGCCGCCCTGGCTCCCACCGATGCTGTTTCGGTTGCCTCTCTCAAACAAACCGCAAAGATCTCCGGCGAGCAGGATAAGCTGCTTCAGGGCGAGTCCCTCCTCAACGATGCCTCTTCTATCGTTTCCTTTAACTTTGCCATTGCCGCGGTTGTTACCGGCACGTTTTCAATATGGCAGGCCGAAGGCGTTTTTCTGCTCCAGTTTTTGGGCGGCCTGGCTTTGGGTGTTGTGGTGATGCTCGCCCGTTACGGGCTTATCCGCTTTCTGCGCTCCCGCGGCATGGAGAGCGTCTCCTTCCATGTGCTCTTTGAGCTCGTCACACCCTTCCTGGTTTATCTGCTGGCCGAGCTCGTTGGCGTGAGCGGCATCATCGCCGTGGTAGCTGCCGGCATCGCCCACGGCCTTGAGCCGCGCGCGATAACCCCCTCGTCTGCTCGCTTGAACGTGGTGTCGTCCAGCGTGTGGTCGGTGTTTGCCTTTACCTTAAACGGTCTCGTGTTTTTGATCCTGGGTTCGCAACTGCCCTATGTAGTAGAGCGCGTCTGGACCGGCACCGCCGCAAACACCAACTATCTACTGGTTTTTGTTGTCTTTATTCTGATCATCATTTTGGTGCTCCGCTTTTTATGGTTGCTCGTTATGCGTCGCAATGTTCACTTGGCTCAGTCAGACGAACCGGTTGTTGCAACCGGGAGCCTGGATGATTTGAGCGATGAAGCTGCCGGCGCAAGCACGGTTGATGCTCTTGACGGTTATCCCGGGGCTGATAAAGCTTTTGCAGAAGAGGCCTCGTTTTCTACCGACTTTGCAAACAGGGACTTTGTTGAGCGCGAAGCCGCCCTTGAAGAGCATGTTGCACTCAAAAAACAGGAGCACAAAGAGGCGCATCTCGAGCGCCGAAAGGCTAAGAAAGCGGCTCGCCGCGCCAGTATCGAGGCAGCTCACGCTGATAAACACTACTGGAAGCTCCACCTCACCGACTCCCTTTTGCTCTCGTTTTCGGGCGTTAAAGGTGCTATCACCCTAGCGGTGATATTCTCTGTTCCCCTGACCCTGGACGGCGTGACGCCGTTTCCTGAGCGTGACTTGCTCATTTTTCTGGCAAGCGGGGTCATCCTGCTGTCGCTGCTGGCAGCCAACTTTCTTGTGCCGTTTATTGCTCCCCGCAAGAAGCAGGCTCGCATGCAAGAAGAAGCCGAGCTTCAAGCCACCTTGAATATCTACCGTAAGGTCATCGCCGAGTTGTCTGCCTCTGCTGAAGAGGATGAGCGCTCGGCCGTGAGCGAGGTAGTGCGCCATTATTATCATCGCATCGCTTCGCTTAAGGCAAACAACAGCCTGCAACTGCCCAACGAGACGCAGGTGCGCCATTACATTGTGGAGCTGCAGCTTGAAAACACGCAGCGGCTCACCGACCTCGACAAGGTGAGCAGTTTGACGGCCTACTATTACATCGACCTCCTGAGTCGCCAGTTAGCGCGCATCGAACACCACAATTCTTTGAGATGGGAGCTGCATGCATTTGTTGACCAGTTCGTGCACCGTTGGAGAATGCATAAGGGCGTCCGCAAGGCACGCCAGGAGAGCGGCAAGCGGGACCGGCTGGTGGTTCTCTACGACCTTCACTCACTGCAACTGGCAAACTATCGCTACGTTATCGAGACGCTTGAGAACACGTTGCCCTCTGATGAATATCCGGCTTATACCGTTGACCTGATCAAGAAAGAGATGAAGCAGCATCTGGTGCGCCTGGAAGACCGCTGGGGCCGCGACGGCACCACACTGGTAACTGCACGCAAAGATCAAAGCGCCATTATTGCAGTTGAGGCGCGCGCGCTCGAGTGCGAGCGACAAGCCATTCAGCAGGCCTTTGAAACGGGAGCCATCTCTGACGAGACCGCCAAGATGCTTCGCGACAACGTCGCGCTCATGGAGCTGGACATCGAAGAGCAGTTGGAGTAGCGGCGCTGCTTCCAGACAAAAGGGGACATGGGGGACAGGAGGCCGTGGCTGGTGTGCTGACAGAAGGTACGTCCCCTTTTGTCTGCTTTATGTACTTCTGGTATCCTACTGTGTGGCTGCGGAGAGATGGCTGAGCGGCTGAAAGCGGCGGTCTCGAAAACCGTTTGTCCGGCAACCCCGGGCACGGGGGTTCAAATCCCCCTCTCTCCGCCACAGGACAAAAAAGTGCTATACTGGCACTGTCCGAAAGGGCAACGATCGGTGTCGTGAGCCGCATAATCACTCTAAAGATCGGGGTTGCGCCCGCAAAAACGCCCTAAAATAAAAGGCCACAGAGCAAATTCGCTTTGTGGCCTTTGAGATTCAAGGGAGCCATTATGGCTCGCGTCCCCCTGTAAACAAGCCGTTAACTAGCGCGCTTCTAAATGCCAAAACGGCCACACAAGTATGTATCCTCAAGACTTTTTTCTTTGGGTTGGCTACGATACTCACGATGATTAGTTTCTGAGTAATGAGGGTGTGCATTCTCTGTCTTGGGCAACAGCAGAAACAGTGCTGGGCCTTACGGCAGTTAAAGACAATGGCTAGGCAAAAGAACGCAATTCTTAAACTGGTGGCATGTAGTGCGCTGGCAATGGTGGTGCTTTGCCTGGCTCTGCCTGTGCCGGCATACCCGGAGAGCTTCGAGAACAGCGCCGAGCCCGCCAGTGCGGCACTTGACGAGATGCTCCAGACCTCAACGTTTACCCCTCAGGTCGATTTATTGACAAAGCCTTATGTGGACCTCCCGCTTGGCGGCAATGCGCTACCACCGGAGTTAACCGGCGAGTTGGTGGTGATGCAGGCCGGTAGCGAGAACAGCGGTTACTTTGCAACGTATAGCATCGGAACCACTACGGCCTCGCGAACCGCCGCTCTCAGCGCTGCTTTACTGGATCTCTACAACACAAACGATCCGTCTGCCAACTACGTTATGTATGTTGGTTCCGACATGCTCAATATGACCGCCGAGCCCTTTGCCGACTCGGGCGCGGCGGGAACATTTTCTGGTCTCAGAGGAAAAATAGACACCTTGGTGCTCACCGGCAGTGCGATTGACGACACAACCCGTAGCCCGGCTACAGCACCGCCGGGAGCAGTAAGGCAGTTTAGCACCTCAAGCACCGACTCTTCGTTTGGGTGCAATCTGGTGGTTCGCAATATCTCGCATCGTCTCGGTGGCACCAACGTTTATATGAACGGATACGGCCTGGTTTTAGGCGGCAACTCCTGGCAGACAGCCGCAACTGCTTATTATGGCGGCAGCGCTGCCGGATCGGTAACACCGGTGGCGAACTCAGCCAGTATTACCGTTTACTCCACGGGTGTTGGCAACACGCTGCTCTATGGCGGAATGAAAACCGGCACCTTAAACGGCAACACCGAGATAACGGTCTTCAACTCCAGTGGCAACCAGGTTCAGCTTTTTGGCGGCGGCGAAGGCTTGTCTGCCACGGCAACTGCTCAGGTAACCGGAAACGTTACCAACACCATCCTCGGCATGGCAACCAACGCAGGCGGGCTCGACCGGTTTTTGGGCGGCGTGCATTACGGTGATATCGGCGGTCGTATCACCAATACCATCAGTGGGCCGGGGCGCTTTACCACCAACGGAACATCCAGTGACGGCAGCGCAGTAAATGCGGGCAATTACGTTGGCGGCTCCCGCTATGGGAGCATCGCAGGCGCGGGCACGGCGCACGCCCCCCTGGATACCGCCGGACTACAAGACGACTGCTCGCCCCTGGTGATCTGCGAAGACTACGCCATTAAAAACAATGTGGACAGCAGCGCTTATACCAACGGAAGAATGTATTTTATTGGCGCAAACACCTTGAGTGGCACGGTATCCGGCAACATCATTAACCTTATCAAAGCAGGCGGCCCGACCAGTGGAGGGTTTTCCGGCGTAGAGGCTGCCGGTGGCTACGGCACGGTTTCTTTTGGTTCCTGGCAAAACACCTTTACCGCAGCCGGCAGCGGTGCAATCGGCAATGTGCCCGCCGGCATAGCGGCAGCAAAGAGCTCCTTCGCCTTTCAGGTCTACGGAAGCATCGTAACCGTGGTGCGCTCCGGCTGTATCTCCACCAGCACCGACCGGGGCTACTTTCGGGGCGCGGGCTATGGAGGATACATAGAGGGAGACTGCTACTCGGCGCTGGGAACAGAGGGCGTGGCCTACAAAGACAACTACAGCGCCTTTTCGTACTTTACCAACCCCGGCCCCGACAGAACAGCCAATGATGAGGGTTACCAAAGCGGCTTTGACCTGGTGGGTCACGGTGGCCTGGAAAGCGTGGCCTCCAGCATATGTGTGGTGGGAAACACCACGTTGTATACAAAACTCGTTCGTGCCCGGTGGACATACGGCGGAGGGTTTGGGGGCGTTCATATCGGCAACTCCCTGCGACAGATTGACGGGGGTACCTATGACACGGTGGAGGGAACGGGCTACGACCTCTATCTGCACAAAGGGGATGGTCGCGTGGAGGTACGGGGCGGGCAGATCGATGGATTCCTCGGTGGAGGCGGCTGGAATGACCATTTTCAGGACGGAGACGTCAGCGTGGAGGTCTTTGATGCCCTTGACGTAAACCATCCGGTAGTATGCAATGCATCTTTGGGCGGAACGTACGGCTACGAATACAATCGGGCGATAAGCGGCAACTCGGCAATCGTCATACACGGCGGCGATTTTTCCGGCACGGCAAATAATCGAACCGCTTTTCCGGCTAATGGATTTTCTGCCGGGCCGTCATACAGCGGCGCGATCTATGGAAACGCATCGATGACCATTGATCTACGCGACAACCGCAACGGGTTTAAGGTGGCAAGCAGCGATTACATCAGCGGTGGACGCCGGCTTGGCGCTGGTGCCGGCGCGATTCTCGGTACCAACGCAGACAACACGATAGTGCTGAATATCTTTACCGACGACGAGGGAAGCGACCTGCTGAGCGGCTTGAATATCTACGGTGATGCTGCAACAGGGAACACCACCAACACCAAGGCTGAACACATTACAATTAACGTCAACGCGCCCGGCTCCAGCATCGGCAACCTCTTTGCTACCAATTACAGCAACCTTACCGGCAGCGGAGCCACCACCAGAATATGGAGGGACGTGACGGTGGACTTGGTGTCGGCAAAGACAGTCAAGGGGCTCTCACCCGGCAACGGATCTGAGAACATCACCAATGCCGTTGCGGCGCAGAGCGCAGCTAACGGGAGGCATGCCGTAATCAACGTGGGCCCGCAGTCAGAGGATCCGACCCATTTCCTCGGCGAGTGGGACACCCGGGTGCCCACCAACGGCCTGCCGCGTATCATCAACGTCGGGGCGACGGGAATCAACGGCTTTACCGAAATGACGGTAACCAGGCGGCTGTTGAACGCAACGGCAGGCACCATCAAAAATGGCGGGCCTGCCGCCACGCTTGCTAATCACGGCACGAGCTACCACCTCACCGGCCAGGTAACCCTGCGGGCAGGCGAAGGGGTGGATGCGTCCGGCCTTGGCGTGGTCTCGACGAGCTCAGGAATAGTGATTATTGGCAAGCTGGTGGTAGAGGGAGCAGGAACCGCCTACATCCAGTCGCCCGGGTCACCAAACCAGATCATGCTCACCGACGTTTCTGTGCAGGACTCCCTCACCTGGATCAAAACCAGTAAAACAGCTGCTTCTCCTTTGACGGCGGCAAGCTCCTGGTTTGGGTCGAGCTCAGGGTGGCAGGTTTTTACGCTCAATCCCACCAAGGCAAACGCAGAAAAGGTAACGCCCTTTATTCTTGAGGGCAGAGAGGTGGCAACGGGTCAGGTGCTCGCGGGCGACAACGTGATTCCTGCGACCGGTTCAGAGGCATATGCGGTTTGTTTTCCTGCGTCTATCTACCGATGGCAGGTTGCAGAAGGGGCCGGGCAGGTCTCTCACGATGTTGCGGCGTACACCGCGGCGGCTCGACCGACCGTTGGCACCGTAAAAGCGGTTGGCACCGTTGCAAAGGACACGCCGTCTTCTGGCGGAAAGCTTATCGTTGCCGCCTTTAAGGTGCCCGAGGAGGTCAACTATCCCTGCTTTTCCTTTATCCCGGACGAAACCCGGGGCGAATGGGTTAAGGAGGTGCAGGTTCATCGCTTGGTGGAACCGTTCACTGCGCCGGAGGTACAGGAAGGCTTTACGACCATCGGCGAGCAGCCGTACGCAGACTATATCCTGGGCGTTGCAGAGCGGACTTTGAGCTGGACCGCTTTCGGCACCGACAGGTTTTACGCTTTTGATATAGCGGCGCGGTTTACCAACGAGGCAGAGTTGAGCGCTAAAAATGTAATCATCACCGAAGCAGAGGCGGCGGCAATTGCCGGCGCAGACGAGGTTATTGGCTACACGCAGGCGATGGGGCGGCCGTTTTTTGTTGATACTCTTAACGACTCTTATCTTGAGGCGCTTGCTCTGCCGCTGGGCGAGAATCAATTTTCACGGACACACACCATCGTGTATGGCTCAGGACTGCCGGAGAACAAAAAGCAGTTGCTGGTGAGTGTTATCGTGGTGAGAGATGAAACCGTCCTGTCGCCCGACAGGAGTTTTGCTCTGTACGCCAATGACGCTGTGCTAAAAATATCGGACGCCCGTGCTCTGGCCGATCAGGCCGATTTGGACAGCAATCACACCCGGGCAACCGTTATCCGCTCAGACGGAACAGCAGCAGACGCACTGCTCGGCGGGCAAGCGTTTGCGGCAATTACCTCAACAACAAAAAGCGAGCTTCCCAAGTCGGTGCCGGTTGTGTATACGTATGCACCGGACGAATACTCCGGCTCCGTGACCAAAGAGGTGACGGTGGCAATCATCAAAGACGACACCATCAATATTACCGTAGGCAAAAAGGTGACCGGCGCGCTTGCAAACGAGCGAGAGGCTTTTGTGTTTACGGTATATTTGTGCCACAGTAACGGTGAGAGCCTTCCTCAAGGGGAGGTTATTGCCTATACGGGCAATTCGCCGGGCAACACGGGAGCTCCCGCGCCCGATGACGGAGAACTGACCCTGGATAAAGACGGAGCGGCTACGTTTTCGCTGAAGCATGGGCAGAGTATCACCCTCCTCGAAATTCCGGCCAAAGTCCAAATAAGGATTGTGGAAACCCCTAGCGGCAACTATATCCCGTCGTTTACTGATACGGGTGGCACAGGTAACACGGGAAACGACACCGGTTTTTTGACGGCAGGTGTTGGCGATGAGCTTGAGCGCTCGTTTACGTTTACCAACGCCAGAACCCTTCTGCCGATATTTATCGGCATTACCGATGAGTCCTGGCCTTTGCTCGTGCTGCTCGCTGCTGCCCTGCTCGCTCTGTTGAGCTTAAGGGCAGTCAGGCTGAGAAAAAAGAAGGGTGCGGACGCCGTTTCTCAGAAAGAAGAGGAGTGCTGACGGCGCCTGGCCCCAACAACCATAACGGCAACTCCCAGCGCAAAGCACAGCGCGGCGATGGTTGCAGGCAGAGCATGAGCATCACCGGTTTGTGGAATGCCGGTACCCGTCGAGTTGTTCACCTGCAGGGTCAGGTCGGCATAGCCGTCGGTGAACACCGCTCTTAAGAGGTGGGTGCCGTTGGGAAAGGTCTGTAAGTAGGCCTCGCTCAAGGTGACAACCGTGCTTCCGCTGACAACCGTGTAATTGCCTGGGTCAACCTCGCTGCCGTCTGACAGCCGCAGCAAGCGAAGGAACTTATTGTAGGGCGCGTCAACGATGCCAATGGCGTTACCGCTGCCGGTAAAGGTGCCAAAATGCTGGGCAACGGGGTAGTTCGTACCCGGAGAAAGGTCGCCTACTACAAGCTGCAGGGTGCTGTTTACAAGCTGCAGGCTGTATGCCTTATCCGGTGCAGCGTTGCCGTAGTTGGGCACAAAGTCCCCGAGTTTGATTGTGCCCTCTCCCGCAACAAGATC
>JAISPK010000001.1 GCA_031274985.1 Coriobacteriales bacterium
CAGACCCTTCCATCCCGACCACCCCCTCCTGTCGTTCCCGCGAAGGCGGGAACCCAGCCCCTTCCATTCCGGACACCCCCGCCTGTCGTTCCCGCGACCCCCTCTGTCGTTCCCGCGCAGGCGGGAACCCAGACCCCGGTCCTTGCACAAAAGATTCTTCGGGCTTGCGCCCTCAGAATGACAAAGAGAATGTCATCCTGAGCGAAGCGAAGGATCTTCCCCCTGCCACCCCCACACACACTGCTGGCCCTGCTGTCCCCGAATACCTGCCGACCGACGACCAGTCGCTCTACCGCATGTGGAACAGCGTCGTTGACGACATCAAAAAGAAAAAGCGCGGTCTTGCCGCCAACCTCGGAGGCATCATTCCCCTGGTGAGCAAGGACGACAAGACCCTGACCTTAGAGTTACCTGCAAAAGCGGCCGCATCAAAACTGTATCTGGAAACCGATGCCAACCAGCAGCTGTTGCGCGACACCGTGGCAAAGCATTTCGGAAGACCGCTGATAGTGAGGCTGACAATGGGCGGCGAGTCAGCGGCCAACCCTTCTAGTCACCCCGAGCCTTCCCCCTGTCATCCTGAGCGCAGCGAAGGATCTTTCCCTTCCGCCCCCGCGACCCCTCCTGTCGCCTCCGCGTCCACCCCTGTCGTTCCCGCGAAGGCGGGAACCCACACCAACCAGGAACCCAGCGAAGACGAGCTGGAGCAAATACTCAACAACAGCCTCAACAACGCCCTATAGAAAAAGAGGAGCAACAACCATGGCCCAGATGAATATGCAAAAGATGATGCAACAGGCACGCAAGATGCAAGAAGAAGTGACCAAAGCCCAGGAAGAAGTACAGCTGCTTGAAGCCGAGGGCACTGCCGGCGGCGGGGTGGTAAAGGTCGTCGCAAGCGGTGACGGGCGCATCAAAAAGGTCACCATCGACCCGGATGCCATTGATCCCGAAGATGCAGGAATGCTCGAGGATCTGGTGCTTGCCGCAACCAACGAAGCGCTGGGCAACGTGGGCGACCTGGCACAGATGCGCATGAATGCTGCCACGGGCGGCTTTAACCTCCCGGGATTCTGAGGTTTTTGCAATGTCCCAGGCAGTTGCAATCCAAAAACTCTTGAGCGAGCTGGAGCGTCTTCCGGGCATCGGCCCCAAAAGCGCGCAACGCATTTTGTACTGGCTGCTCAACAACGAGCCACAAGACACCCGGCGCCTGGCAGGAGCACTGATAGAGGTGTCAGAAACGGTGCGTTTTTGCGAGCGTTGTTTCAATTATGCCGAGGAGCAACTCTGTCCACTCTGTGCTTCAGGCGACAACGGCCACCGCAAGGCAACGCAGATCTGCGTGGTGAGCGAGCCGCGCGATATCGTGGCCATCGAGCGAACCAACGAATTCAAAGGGGTCTACCACGTATTGGGCGGGGCGATCTCGCCCCTCGACGGCATCGGCCCCGAAGACCTGCATATCCGGGAGTTGCTCGCGCGTCTTGCCGACAGCACGATTGAAGAAGTAGTGCTGGCCACCAACCCCAACGTAGAAGGGGAGACCACCGCAGTATATCTGGCACGTCTCATCAAGCCGCTCGGCATCAAAACCACGCGCCTTGCCAGCGGGCTTCCCGTAGGAGGCGATCTCGAGTTTGCTGATGAAGTTACTCTGGGGAGAGCTATCGAAAGCCGCCACGAGATCTAACTCTCGGCTTAATCTAAACGAAATCTTGCCCTATCGGGTATGTGCGGGTTTATGCCCCCAGTAAAAACTTAAAAACGGACGCTGACTGTGGCGCAAGGCGTGGTCGGGGTCTTTAGGCGAGAGCGCAGCATCGAGTCCGGCCAAGCCGATTTCCAGTGCGGCATCAGGACGACGCAGATACGACTCAACCACGCTCATGGCCGCAAGTCGTCCGCTCTGTGGAAGCGTAAGATAGCGCACCTGTTCCACCAGTTCTCCTGCTGTTTGGACGTGCTGCGCTGCTCCCAGCGAAGTGAGCAGCCGCACATTAGCCTTTTCCTGCCCGTAGGCCTGTCCGGCCAGAAGCATGGGCGTTTCAGTGCAGATACACTCGGTCACCGTAAGGCCGCCAGGCTTGCAGATAGCAAAATCGCTGGCAGCCATAAGCTTGGCCACGTCTTCGGTGTAACTGATTATGCTGGCGTTTTGCACCCCGAGCTCCTCAAAGACCCCCTGCAAATGACGGGCGTAGTCGTTATCGCGGCCCACCATGAAGAGCAGGTGCAAATCGGGCATCCGGGCCAGTTGAGGTAGTGCCTTCTCGAGCAGGGTGCGCAGGTTCACATAGGGGCGCGGCAGGGTAGCGCCAGCTAATATCAAGGCAATGTGCTTGTTGGGCGGCACGTTCCAAAGCTCACGCATGGCGGCTTTTCCATACCCCACGCGAAACTTGGCGCGCGCCGGCAGGCCGGTTACGAGGATGCGTTCTTCTTCCACTTTACGGGCACGAAGCGTCTCGGCCATGCTCTCGGTAGCCACACAGAAGATGTCCGTATAGCGGTGCGGCCACATGCCCTCTATCTCATAATCGGTAGGAACACAGATGATCGAATAGTCCTGCCTGGCAATCATGCGGGCACCCACCGCCACGTTGGCCGCGGTGATATGCGTGCAGACAACCGCCACAGGCTTGTTCTCACGCACCCAGCGGGTAAACGCGCCAAACATAATATGGCTCCACACCGTGCCGCCACCCCAAATGAGACGGCCGGTTAAAAAATAGCGCCAGGTAAGATCATAAATAGGCCGTGTGGGGCCGGTGAACATGCTCGCCGCCTTGTCGCCGTCAAAGCGGATGCGCCCAAAATCGAGGATATCGAAGAGCTCAACGGTCACGTCGGCATTAAAAGAAGGGAAGCGCTCTACACAGATCTCGCTCAGATGCTCAACTGCCGCAGCGATTGCCTCAGCTGCAACCCGGTGACCACTGCCTACACTGGCATGTAAAACCGCGATTTTTTGCTCAGGGCGATAAACCAGCCCGGAATTAGACTCTGACATAGCAACAAGTATAAACCAAGTCGCAAGAACTCCGCTATCTGTCATACTATGGCTGTATGCTACAAAAGGAGAATGATGGCACTATCAATTGGAATCGTCGGACTGCCCAACGTGGGCAAATCCACGCTATTTACCGCGCTCACCAGCCAGGGCGGACTCGCGACCGACTACCCGTTTGCCTCTGCTGAGCCCAATGTGGGCGTGATACCGGTGCCGGACGAGCGCCTGCAGGCGCTGGCAGATATCGTGCACCCCGGACGCATCGTGGCGGCTGCCGTGGAGTTTGTGGACATAGCCGGCCTGGCCAAAGGAGCAAATGCCGGCGGCGGTCTGGGAAACAAATTCCTGGTGAGCATCCGCGAGAGCGATGCGCTGATTCACGTTGTGCGCTATTTTGACAGCGGCAACGTACCTCATCCCGAAGGTTCCGTCGACCCGGAGAGAGACCGGGAAATCCTCAACACCGAGTTGATCCTAGCCGACATCGGCACGCTGGAAAAAGCAATGCCCCGCCTTGAAAAGGATGCCCGCCGCGACAAGGCCAACGTGGCCAAGCACGAGATTGCCCATCGTATGCTCGCCTGGCTAAGCGAGGGCAACCGAGCTGCCGACTACGCCTTTGCTTCCCCGGAAGAAAAGGCGCTGCTTGCCGACCTGCACCTGATTAGCATGAAGAAGATGCTCTATGTGGCCAACATCAGCGAAGACGAGATAACCGACACCGCCCTGCACCCCGTGACCCTTGCCGGCGAGCCGATCATTCCCATCTCCGCAAAGATCGAGGCTGATATCGTGGAGCTGGCCGCCGAGGACCCCGAGGCTGCAGCAGAGTTCATGGAGTCAATGGGTCTGGTAGAAGGAGGCCTGGTGCGCCTCGTGCGCGAGGCCTATCAGCTTCTGGGACTTCAGTCGTTCTTCACCGCCGGCGAGATGGAGGTCAAGGCCTGGACCATCCCTCTGGGAACAAAGGCACCGCAGGCAGCCGGCGTTATCCACACCGATTTTGAAAAAGGCTTCATCAAGGCAGAAACCGCGAGCTTTGCCGACTACGTAGAGCACGGGGGAGAAGCCGGACTGCGCACCGCAGGAAAACTCCGTTTAGAGGGCAAGGATTACGTCGTGCAAGACGGCGATGTCATGCACTTCCGCTTTAACAAAACCAAATAAGGCGGGACACAAAAACGACAGGAGCCCGCGTCCCTTTTACCGCTGTCGAATATGCGCTTTGCCGTCTTCACCAATGCTTACCCGGCCTTGGGCTATCAGTTGTAGCACGCGGGGGTAGAGCTCATGTTCAACAGCGTGTACTTTCTCTTCCAGGCTCTCCAGGGTGTCATCTTCTGCAACTGACACCGCCTGTTGCGCAATGATAGGCCCTCTGTCATAAACCTCATTGGCAAAGTGAATCGTCACGCCGGCGAGCTTTACCCCTGAGGCAAAGGCGTCGGCAATGCCGTGGGCACCGGCAAAAGAGGGGAGGAGTGCCGGGTGGAGATTGATGATCTTTTGGTGAAAGGCCTCGAGCAGCGGCTCGCGCACGAGGCGCATGTAGCCGGCCATAGCGACGTAGTCAACGTGCGCATCTCGTAAAGCCTGAGCGATACGCTCATCGGCGGCCAAGGGGTCAGCGTAATCCTCCTTCGTGAGCGCCAGCGTGGCGATTCCCGCTCGCTGTGCCCGCTCGAGTCCGTAGGCATCAGCCTTGCTGGACACCACCAGGGCAATCCGGGCTTCCAGAGAGCCCTCGCTAATCGCATCGATAATCGCCTGAAGATTTGTGCCGCTTCCGCTGATTAGTACACCAAGATTGATCATGCCGGTAAGCCTCCGTGTTTGTCGGCCCGCCGCCTAAACATAAACGACCTTGCCCGGGCCGTGAGGCTCAGAAGCTTTGATGATGTGGCCGATTTTATAGGAACCCAGCGGTGCAAAGTGCTCGAGAACAGCTTGTTCCGCCTCTTGGTCGCAGATCACTGCAAAACCGATTCCCATGTTAAAGGTCTGGAGCAGGTCGTCCTCTTCCAGTCCGGACACCTGAGCCAAATGCTCAATGACGGGCGGCACCGGCCAGGAGCCCCGTTGTACCTGAGCGTCCAGGCCGTCAGGCAGCGCCCGATCCAGATTAAAGGTAATGCCTCCGCCCGTAATATTTGCAGCCGCGCAGAGAGGCAGGCCGGCCTCAAGGGCGCTCAAGAGCGGCTTAACGTAGAGGCGCGTGGGCTCAAGCAGTGCATCAATGAGCAGCTGACCGTTTTGCATCGTAGCGCTCACGAGCTCTTCGTTGTTCAGGTCATTGGTAAGCAGGTGACGTACCAGCGAATAGCCGTTGGAATGAAAACCAGACGAGGCAACGCCAATGATGCTGTCGCCTTCCTGCACCAGGTTGGGACCGATCATTTTGGGACGATCCACGACACCAACGCAAAAACCGGAGAGGTCAAAGTCCTGGGCTGCCATGGTGCCGGGGTGCTCGGCCATCTCGCCGCCTACCAGCGCACAGTCAGCCTCGCGACAACCTGCCGCAATACCCTCAACAAGGCGCTCTGCCACCGAAGGCTCCAGCTTTCCAAAGGCAATATAATCCAGAAAAAAGAGAGGGCGTGCGCCAGAACAGATAATGTCGTTTGCGCACATGGCAACCAGATCGATTCCCACGGTAGTAAGGCGGCCTGATCGCTGGGCAAGCTCCAGCTTGGTGCCTACGCCGTCGGTGCCGCTTACCAGCAGCGGATCCAGCATGTCTTTGAAGTCCGCAGCACTGTACAGTCCGCCAAATCCACCGATGCTTCCAACAACTGCCGGCGTGTACGTAGACTCAACAGCCTGCTTGATAGCATCTACCGCCGCCGCGCCCGCCTCAATATCCACGCCAGCGTCTCTATAGGCGCTACCCTTTGTTTGCTCTGATATTTCGCTCATCAGTATCCTCTCGTCACGCTCTGTCTTATTGGGATGCGCCGGCTTATAGGCCTTAAATCAGCAACTTGCACAAACAAAGCCGGTTTCTGCTAAAAAAATGCCAAAACGCGAAGTTTTTTGTCCAGAAATCTCTGACAGAAAAATCAGATTTTGCTCAACCGCTGGTCAGAAGCTTGCTCGTTTTTTCTCAACAAAGAGAACGTTGAAAAAACTTCGCGTTTTAGCGATTTTTTTGCAAAAACTGACGTTTTTTTGCACAGAAACAATCTCTGGACAAGCATCAGGCGCTTTCTCGTCACACAACCGCAATTATACCAACAAGCGCAATCTCTTCGCAGCGTTCTTTTATGATAAAACGAGCACTGGTTGTGCGATACTCTTGGTGTAGAATAGGTGCAGCAGAGACAGCCCAAAGGCAGGCAAGCTGTTTCTGGGGCTTTTTAGAGCGGAGAGGTCGCGTAGTCCGGCCGAGCGCGCATGATTGGAAATCATGTATACCGAAAGGTATCGAGGGTTCGAATCCCTCCCTCTCCGCCAGCAACCGCCTGGAATTGCATAGCAATTCCAGGCGGTTGCTGTTTTGGGGAGGGATCTCCCTGATGGAAACACCTCTGTTGTATGCTGCAACTATGTCCACCCATTCCTCCCGACGTAACACTGTTGCCTCCTCACGTTGTTTTCGTAAGTGAAGCATATCTACTTATCAAGGGGGGTCAATTTTGACCGGCAATGAGGGTCTTTTTATAACGGCAGCTACAGTCAAAGGTCGTGACACCCGGAGTCGATCGATGCCGTGTTCGGGACACAAATTGATGGGAAGCAAATGGAAAAAGTGGTAAGATATTATCGCCAAACGAACTTAGAGGTCATCTTCCTTGACTTCGCCATATCCAAGCTGAAGGGCATCTGCCTGACAGGGGATATGGTGATTTCCTGTTCGTTTGGCGACATGGGTGGATGCCTTTCATCTAGATTTGGACTCCAAGTCGTTAAACTGTCCTGTTCTGATGATCCCACCACTCATATTTTGAAGTGCCATTGGCAGGCTGTGCCATGGCGTCAACCTATTAGAAGGGAAGTGCGATGGGTTACAAGGACAAAATGGGCGAAGGTTTGGATGTAAAGGGAAGTTTCACTTTTACGCAGGTAAGCAGTGCGGTCAAGAATGTTTGTGACGCAATGGGTGAAAAGGCTGTGAAGGTAAACGCACAAGACGAGGAGAGCGGCATCATTGAGCTGTATCTTTTCGACACGGGGTTTAGAAAGGTTGCTGGCAAGAGTCTTTTTGGAACGATCGCCAGCGCAATCTCAAAAGACCCGGATCTTATTGCAGACCTGGTCTTCGAGACAGCTAATGATACGAAGAGCAGTCTATCCATCAATGTGAGCTCTGCCGCCACAACTTCCAGCTCAGTTATGTTTATCCCTGCAGGAACCACCGTTCACGGCATAACGACCTATCGAGATTTTCTCACCCACCTTACGTCAGAGCTAAAACGTATTGATCAAAACGCGGAGATTATCCGTCGCGGCAAGGAATAAGAGCGAGGAAGGCAAATGGACTATAAGAAGGTTGTAAAAGTTTTGTATGTGCTGGGATTTGTTGCCT
>JAISPK010000020.1 GCA_031274985.1 Coriobacteriales bacterium
CCCCGCTGGTGGATCCTCGGAGCGGGACGTGCGCCTCTCGCGACCGCCAGCAAGCTCGCGCCGCGAGAAGGCCTCGACAAAATCCCAGGCCGAGGGTTGACTGGTTCGGGCAATCACGGTGATTACGTCATTGAGGTCGGCGCTGCTCTTTCCCATGGCTAAAACGTATGATGCCAGCTTTTTTACTTCGCTGTTAAGCGCCAGCGTGGAGCTCCCCACCAGCTCTGCCACTTTTACGGCAGCTTCCTGACTCAGGTGTATGTGATAACCCTGCGCCAGTTGGCGCACCATAGCCGGAATCTCCGAGCGCTTTTTTTCAGAGGCATCGATGACTGCTTTTTTGTCGAGGTCCCTGACCGCCTTTAAGAGGCGAGACTTCTCGGTGAGCTTAGTGGCGCTCATGACCAACACCGTGCTGGGCATGGGGCTTTTGAGATAGTCAATAAGCGCTTCGGTGAGCGCTTGCCCTGCTTTGTCAACTTCTTTGATTACCACAACTCGTATCGGCGAGGCCAAGGGAGGCGTATTAAGGGAGTCGACGAGCGTGCGGGTATCGATTTCTTTGGTGCCATCGAGTATCTGGGAGTTAAAATCTATAGCGCCAAGCTGTTCCATGCGAGCCCAAAGCTTTTTTATGACGGTTTGCGCCTTGAGTTCGTCGTTTCCGACAACCAAATAGGCATTCAGTAAATCTGTTGGTTTTTCGCTCAAGGTGCTCGGTGGCCTTTCTCTTGGTGTTTTCGATGATGCTCTTGCAGGCTTCTCTCGGATTTGTTTATTGCTGTTTTGGATTCCCGCCTTCGCGGGAATGACAGGGTGACGCAGGAATGACAGGGTGACGCGGGGATTACAAGGTGACGCGGGGATGACAGGGTGACGCAACCTGACAAGAAGATTCAGAATGAGTCGCCTGTCATAGTAGCATACCTCAGTACCAGTGCCGTACCCTTGAACAGACAGGTAATGTCACCCCGCTCATCGGTTCTGAGCGTTCTGACCTCCGAGGCCTCCAGGGTATCCAGTATTTCTTGTGCAGGATGACCATAACGATTATTTGCCCCCACGCTGATGAGCGCTGTGGTGGTACCCAGAGATTCTAACTGTGCGGGTAGCAGCGATTTTCTGCTTCCATGATGCCCAACTTTGAGGATGTCTGCCCGTAAGTCAGGGTAACGCTTAATAAGCAAGCTGAGTGTCTCACTTTCGGCATCTCCGGTAAGCAGGGTTTGTTGTTCTGCGATTCCATCGTTGTTTGCATCGTATTGCAACAGGAGACAGATACTCTCCTCGTTGGATCCTTCGAATGCTGTGCCTGTGGGCCACAGTACCGTCAGGCACAAGGTGTCCCCTATCTTAAGCCTGTCACCGAGCTGCAGTTCCTGAACCTGCTCCTTTCCAACAACCGCGTATGCATCAGTAAGGTATTCATTGTTTGCCTGATGCTCAAGTAGGCCCCGGGCAAAATAGACGGTTTCTACGTTAACCAGCCCTCTCAAGCGCCTGAGCGCTCCGGCGTGGTCGCTGTCGAGGTGCGTGATAATGACCGCCTGCAAGTGGTGGATATTGCAGCGAGCTAAGGCGTGCACCAGTGCGCTTTCAGACGCGCCGGTATCGATGAGAATCGCTGCCCTGCGCTCCTGGATGAGGAGAGCGTCTCCCTGACCAATATCCATAACCGTGAGGCGGGGTGTAATAAAGGCGGGGGCAAGTTGTACGGTCAGGCATGCTGCCATGAGTATTGCCAGTGTAGCGCGGCGCAAGACCCTGCCCGTAGGCGCCGGCCAGGAATAGTATACAAGCAGAGCAGCACTGACCCCCAGGGCACAGGCCACGGGCAGAGGTATCTCCAGAGGAATCGAAGCCCAGGGTATCTGTGAGAACAGGGCGGCAACCCGGGCGCAGATATCTGCGCTGAACGCAGCCGCCTGCAGTAAGAACATGCCCAGGGGTTCGATCAGAGGGGTAAGAACTAAACTCAGCGCTCCGCAGACCAACGCCAGACTGATCAAGGGGCCTCCCAACAGGTTTGCCAGAGGGCCTATCAGAGATAACACGCCAAAGGCGGGCACCGCGAGGGGCAACGTGGCCGATGACGCAGCAATGGTAAGCGCCAAAGCCTGCGAAAATGCTCCGGGGCTCTTTGCTCTTCCCAGCGGTACTGCCGTGCTGATCCAATGAGACACCAAATTGGCAAAGAAGGATATTCCCACCACAGCGCATACCGAGAGCCAAAATCCCAGCGAATAGGCATTGGCCGGATACAAAAGCAGCATGATGAGCGCTGCGGCGGTAAGGGCAGAGGGAGCGTGCCCGCGACGCCCGATGAATACCGAGCAGGCGGCCACGCCTGCCATGATCGCTGACCTGATTGCCGAAGGCTGAAGCCCGGTGAGGATCACATAAAGCACCAACACCAGAAGAAGCAGCGCCACCTCGGTTGCCCGTCCAAGCGTAAGCCGCCTCAAAAACCAGCTGAGGAGTGCCGCTACCACCGCAAGATGGGTTCCCGAGACCGCAATCAGATGCGCGAGCCCGCAGGTGATGAAATCCTGTCTCACGTCGCTTCCCTGAAGCTGTTCTCTGTTACCGAGCAAAACACCGGCAAGCAGGGCGGCACCGCTGCCTCCGATGCTCTCTATTCTCACACTGTTGTCGTGCCTAAAGCGGTCAATGGCTCCCCAGAGGTCTTGTGTAAACCCCCGGTTCTCTCGCACAGAAATGCTCAGTGTGCCGATACACCCGCGTTCATAGAGCCAACGCTGATCATCGCGCAACGGTGTAAAGGAGCAGTCTGCGTTTATCAGGCTGCCCTTGGGGAGTTCAAGAGCAGTGTCATTCCAAAAGACTCGCACACGTACCCTGGTGCCATCACTCCTCAATACCAGTGCTTCTGACCCTCTTGAGCGAAGGTAATTGCTGGTGTCGTCAATGACGATGAGCTCCTGCTCACCAATGAGCTCCTGGTAGTGCTGCGCTTGTTCTGTCAGGTTACCGTAGAATTGCGTTCCCAAGCCAAATCCGAGTGAGAATGCAAGCAGGGTAAGGAGCGGTTTGGAGAATAGTCTGCGCTTTTTGAAGCGAACGAGCACTGCGGCTAAGGCGCCCGCAGCTCCCAGAAATGGCAGGAGGATAGCAACCGCTATCCCTTGATACACGAGTTCTGCAGCCAGCGTGATTCCTCCCCACCCGGCTACCAACGGCAACAACAACACGGGCAGCATCGGGCGTAGCGGCTGTCTCATACCGTAATCAGTGCTTCTATGGCTGCATATTTTTTCTCTCCAATGCCGGAAACCTGCTTGAGCTCTTCTTTAGTACTGAAAGCTCCATGCGCTGTTCGATAGTCGATGATCTTCTGCGCCGTTGCCGGGCCAATGCCGTTAAGGGTTTGCAGGGTGGCGGAATCCGCCGTGTTAATGTTCACGAGCGCTGGAGCTGATGGACCTGCTGTTGGTTGCTCAGGCGTGTTAGCGACCCCCGCATTAGGGGCATTGCTCGCGACCTCATCAATTCGGGGGATGTGTATCTGTGCGCCGTCCTGTACTTTTTGCGCCAGATTGACCGTAGCCGAGGCGGCTTCTGTGGTGAGGCCGCCGGCAGCCTGCACTGCATCGCCCACGCGCGAGTTGCCGGCTATCGTATAGAGTCCCGGGTTAAGCACCGCGCCGGTCACATAAACGACTATTAACTGGGAGGCTGAGGTGACCTGGGTGTCCACAATCGGTGAAGTCGCAGTGCTGTCAAACTCTGTAGAGGGATGCTCTAAAGCTCTGCTCCCCTGCGGCTGTGCAATCTCCTCGTGATTCCACCCAGGTTGCACCACGCACAACCAAAACACCAGCGCTGCTATCAACACCGCAAAGGCACTAAGACCGTATGCCACAACTCGCGGAGATACCTTTAATCGAGTACTCAAGCTCTCAATCAAGGCAAGCTTTTCAAGCCCCTCAAGAACACCACCTCTGGTAGCCATAACTGCACTCCTCTATCATCTCGTTCACTCTTCCTAAACTATTGATGATACAGGTCAGTTCTAAACCAAAACTTAACCAAAACTAAACTCGGGCCCTGAGTTAATGAGCCGTGCGGGATAGGGGGATGGAGGGTTTGAAGCCTAACGCTGGTCGAGCGAGCGCAGGATTTCCTCTACCCATTGTTCGTGCGGGAGGGTCTGCCAGATTGCCTCAACCTCTTCTAAGGAGGCATGCGTCTCGGGGTTGCGCGGCATAAAGAGGGTGCAGCAGTCGTCAGTGCTCCTTGTGGAGATATCAAAGGTGCCCAGCTGTTGTGCCTGCTTGATGATGTCCTGCTTGTCGGTTCCAATGAGGGGCCTGAACACCGGCAGGGTTGCCACTGTATCTACGGCCAGGATGTTATCGAGTGTCTGCGATGCCACCTGACCGAGGGACTCCCCCGTTACCAGACCCTTGGCACCGAGGCGCACAGCCAGGGCTCCCCCAACGGCAAACATGAGTCTCCGGTATAAGATGATGCGGAGTTTTTCTGGCACGGCCAGCGCAATGGCACGTTGATAGACACCAAAATGCACGCAGTACACATCCGCAAGCCCGCCAAAGGGCTCAAGCGCACCTGCTATCTCCCCTACCAGGACAGAAGAACTATCCGGCGTTTCGGGAGCACCGGAAAAATGCAGGCCTATGACCCGAGCACCGCGGCGCACCATCTGCCAGGCGGCAACCGGTGAATCCAAACCACTGGAGAGCAAACACACCAGGGTTCCGGCAGTTCCTACCGGCAAACCTCCCACCGCCGGCGCGCTGCGAGCATACACATAGGCCTCGTTTTTGATGATCTCAACGAATACGGTTGCATCCGGATCCTTCATCCTGACGGTTTTTGCTTCGGTGTGTTCCATCAGATACGAGCCGATCACCCGGTTAAGCTCCATACTGTCCAACTCAAAGTCCGTATTGGCGCGCCGGGCACTCACCCTGAAGCTGCCAAAAGGCTCGCAGCTCACCAGAGCTCGCAGAGCTCCGTCGTTTAAGGACTCCAGCGTTCTCGATACCTTCTCTCCCAAGGAGACCCGGGCCACACCGGGCACTTTGAGCAACAACTCAAAGGCCTCGAGGCCCTGCTCAAAGCTTTGTGCAAATACCAGCAGACGCCCCGAAGTGCGGCTGACTTCAAGCGCCAGGCCGGATTTATTGAGGGTCTGCTTAACATTTGTTATGAGTTGACGCTCGAACTTCGGCCTGTTTCTCCCCTTGAGGCCGAGCTCATGGTAGTGAACTAAAAGTACGTGCTTTCTCAACAAGGTTTATTCAGATTCATTGTTGAGCTCAAGGCCCAGCTCAACATCAAATTCAAAAGCGTCGTCTACAGCAGTCTCGAGAGCGGCCTCTTCGATTACCTCTACGTTATGGAATTTATTGCGATCGTAGCTGATCTCGTCACGCTCGATCTCTTCCATGGCAAGAGAGAGTGGTTTGCGCCCGGCGAGTTGAGCAATCTGATTGGCTGAGTTCAAGACCTTTGCACGGTCACGCTGACCCCGCATCATGTCGTTGATATCCTGCGCTCGCTCGGAGGCAACTGCGCAGAGCAGGAATTTATCGTTCTCGGTTTTCTTGAGTAGCTCATCTATTGGTGGCTGCATTAATGACATCTTAACTCCTTTGTATTACGACAGGCGCCTTACGTGGTGGCCTGTATATTGCCTTTTTGGGTGATCAAAGAAACGAGTTCTTGCAATGCTTTCTCTAAATCATCGTTGATAATGACAACATTATAGCTGTCTTTGGCTTGTATCTCTATCTCTGCCGTTTTGAGGCGTTGGGAGATTGATTGATCGTCCTCGGTACCTCGCTGTTTCAAGCGCCTTTTGAGTTCTTCGAGTGAGGGTGGGGCAATAAAGATGGATACCACCTCGCTCATGTGGCTTTTTACCTGCATGAATCCCTGGGGATCAATCTCCAAAATGAGGTCTTTGCCCTCACCAAGCGCCTTGTTGACCTCACTGGTGAGCGTGCCGTACCTCCTGCCGTGAACCTCGGCCCACTCCACAAAACCGCCGTTTTGAATGAGTTGGTCAAACTCTTCTTCGGTTTTGAAGTAGTAGTCTACGCCCTCGACATCACCCGGTCGCGGGGGTCGAGTGGTAGCAGATACGCTCAGCGCCAAATTTGGCAGCGCTTTGAGCGCAGCGGCAACTAAAGTCCCCTTTCCCACTCCGGAAGGGCCGGAAACTATGAAAAGGCTACCTCTTGCCTTACTGTTCTGTTGGTTTGGCGCAAGTATCACTCGCTGAAATAGTCAATCAGGGCCTTGCGCTGTATTTCACCCAGACCTTTGACACGTCTGGACGCATCGATCTTGAGCTCATCCATAAGCTTGGCAACTTTAGCTTTGCCGTAACCAGGTAATGATTCCAACAAAGTTGTGACCTTGATTTTGGAAGCTACAGGATCGTCTGTCATTTGCAGAACCTGAGCAACTTTGACTTCGCCGGTCTTAACCTTTTGACGCAGGTCTGCGCGGGCAGTACGGGCTGCCGCAGCCTTTGCCAGGGCTTCTTTTTGCTGTTCTGGTGTTAGTTTAGGTAGAGGCATAGTATCTCCTTGTCCATTATATGATGTGTCTATATTATGGCTTCATGGGCTTCTTGGCAAGTTCTCGCGAGCCGAGTGATGCGATAACTTCTCCCGATTTGCATAAAGAGCAGTCTTCCGGCTGCCATGAAGGTGCTTCTAT
>JAISPK010000063.1 GCA_031274985.1 Coriobacteriales bacterium
CAGCGGTATTGGCATTGCTCCGAGTGCGCGAGAGACTCTCTTCAGCTCATTCCAGCTGGCCGAAAGCGGCTCTGACAGAAAGTACGGAGGCACGGGCCTCGGGCTCGCCATTTCGCGGCACCTGGTAGAACTGATGGGCGGCTCAATAGGCGTTGAGTCAGAGGTCAACAAAGGATCGACCTTCTACTTTACGATTACCCTCTAGACTGAGACGTAACTGTGTAGGCTGATTTGTAACTGTGGCTAATGCTCAAGCTGATCTTTTACGGCTTTGGCAGAGGCTCGCAGCAGCAGCAGTTCCTCGGGAGCCAGGGGCAATTCTATGATCTCGCGCACCCCTTGCGAACCCAGTGACGCAGGCACACAGAGCGAAACATCGCTGATTCCGTACTCCCCCTGCAATCTCACGCAGCTCGAGAATACCTCGCCGGTGTTGTCCAGTATGGCTTGCGCCATCAGCACGATTGACGCGGCGGGAGCATAGAAGGCGGAGCCGGTCTTGAGCAGGTGCACGATTTCTGCGCCGCCCTGCACCGTTGCCTGCAAAATGCGCTCGAGCGACTCCTCGCTCACCACCTCGCCCAGCGGCTTGCCCTTGACCGTAGCCAGGCTGGGCAGGGGCACCATGGCCTCCCCGTGGGCGCCGATGACCAGCGCCTCTATTTCGCACGGCTCAGCGCCTGTTTCTTTAGCGATGGCATAAACAAAGCGAGCGGTGTCCAGAACCCCGCCCATACCTATGAGACGGCTGGGAGAAAGGCCCGAGGTTTCCTGGGCCAGATTGGTGAGGACATCGAGCGGATTGGTCACCAGGAGATAACAGGCATCGGGGCTCAGCGGCAGTGCCCGCTCCAGAACCGAGTGCAGGATGCCTGCGTTAATACCGATGAGGTCCTCGCGGGTCATGCCCGGCTTGCGCGGCACGCCGGCGGTAATGATGACAAGGTCGCTTTGCGCGGTTTGCTGATAGTCGCCGGTTCCAATGATGGTAGGGCCGAAGCGCTCGTTGCTGCGCATGTGCATGAGGTCGAGCGCCTTGCCTTCCGGAATGCCTTCAACTACGTCAATCATCACCACGTTGGCAATATCCTTTTGGAGAAGGAGCATCGCGGTTGTGGCCCCCACATTTCCGGCGCCCACAACGGTTACTTTGGGATAGGTCTTTATCATGGTGCTCCTACGTCACTCACCCTTGGCCAGAGCGCAGCCGAGATCCAGCAGCTGCTGTACCTGCCCGGCGGTGTCTGCCTCAACGTATACGCGCACCAGCGGCTCTGTGCCACTGGGGCGAATGAGCAGCCAGGCATCCGAGGCAAACTCAAACTTGATGCCGTCGCGGTAGTCCATGGTTTCGATCTGCTGGCCCACCGCAGTAAAACGCTCCTGATACACCCCGGCCCCATAGGCCGGCTGACAGACCTCTCTTAAGAAGGTCTCTTTTTGCTCTTGGGTGAGTTTGAGGTCCAGGCGGGTGTATTCCATGTAGCCCAGAGTTTCATGCAGGTCTGCCACCAGCGCGCCGAGGTCTTTGCCCTTCTTGGCCATGAGCTCGGTAAGCAGCAGCGCCATGAGCAATCCGTCGCGCTCCCTGACGTGCGTGGGAATACCGATGCCGCCGCTTTCTTCGCCGCCGAGCATGACGTTGCCCTTGAGCATCTCCTCGTAGATCCACTTAAAGCCCACCGGCGTGGTTTTGAGCTCAAGGCCAAACCGTTTGCATTGCCGCTTGATGAGATTGGAGCCGCTGAGCGTGCGCACCACGCTTCCGTGCTGGCCTTTGTCCTCTACCAGAAGGGCGCATACGAGCGCGAGTATTTTATGCGGATTGACAAAACTGCCGTCGCGCGCGCCGGCGCCGATGCGGTCGGCATCTCCGTCGGTGATAAAACAGGCGTCGTAGCCGAGCTCGGCCACGCGCGCGAGCCCGTCGTTGATCCACGGCGGAATGGGTTCGGGGTGCAGGCCGGCAAAGGTGGGGTCGGCGGCGGCGTTGATCTCATCGACCTCAACGCCCAGACTTCTCAGCAGGTTGGCCAGGTAGCCCCGGCCGGCGCCATACATAGGGTCAACCACCACGCGCAGATTTGCCGCAGCGATAGCCTCAGCATCTACCAGGGTGGCAAGCGTGGTGAGATAGGGGTGCATAAAGTCCACGAGCACAAGGTTTGCGGGCCCTGCTGTCTCGTCCGGAGTCTCTGCGTATGCGAGCGCCTCGCTGAATACCTCCGGCAGCTGAGCGCTCAGGGCTGCTTCTACCCGGTCACTGAAGGACTTGGGTGAGGCACCGCCGTCGCTCATCCTGAGCTTGACGCCAAGATACGCGGCGGGATTATGGCTGGACGTGAGTATCAGCCCGCCCACAGCCCGGGGGTACTGAGCGATGCTCCAACAGAGCGTGGGTGTGGGACAGTATTCGTTGGAGAGCAGAATCTCAAAGCCGTAGCCGGCCAGTATCGCTGCCGCCAGCGCTGCATACTTGCTGGCGTTTTCTCTGCAGTCGTAACCAACCAGAATTTGGGGCGGCTCATCGGCGTTGGCAAGGGGGTTGTCTTCTCCGAAAATCTGAGCGGCCGCTTGCGCTACACGCGCCAGGTTTTGAACGGTAAAGTCCTCACCGATGATAGCTCTCCAGCCATCCGTACCAAATCGAATCGTGCCCGGATCAAATGCGGCGATGCCCAAACGGTCATGCGCCAGTGGCTTCTCATTCATCGTCTGCACCCTTTCTTTCACAAAACCGATAGCATCATTATAGTGAACCAACCGCCCTTTATGCGGCCAGCTTTTTCAGACATTAGGGGGACGGTATCACGCGTCCTCTCTCTGCCGTAATCTCCCCGCTCTCTGCCCGCTCTTTGTCGTAATCTCCCCGCTCTCTGCCCGCTCTTTATCTGTTTGCTATACTGGGTAGGCTCTCGGGGCCCGGCTGAAAGGAAACAAACGGCGTGAGTCTTTTTCTCTTATTGACGATAGTAACGCTGCTTGCCGGGGTTGGGGGTGCTGGTATTGGCGCCCTCGTCGGAGCGCTCTTTCGCACTGACTCAAATCGTACCGTAAGCCTGCTGCTCGCTTTTGCGGGCGGCGTGATGATTTCTATCGTATGCTTCAGTCTCATAACCGGGGCAATCCAAGCGGCAGACGAAATCAGTTCCGTCGGTATTGTTTGGGTGATTCTTTCGATCATTGCCGGCGTTGCGATCTTGTATACCCTTAATCTGGTGATTGATCGTCGTTCCCGGCACGAAACCTCTCACGCCACCAGCGTTGGTCACCCGGCTACCCACGACGCACTTGACGAGTTGATTCATGTTGACCATCTCATCGAGCATCAAAGAAATAAGGATAGCCGCACGGCACTCTATGCAGCCGGAATGATGATAGCTTTTGCCATCACCCTGCATAATATTCCTGAGGGTATGACCATCGGCGCGGGATTCGTCATTGAAAACGGCCACCTGCTCAGTACGGGCATGGTGCTCGCGTTTCTCATCGGGTTTCAAAAAATCCCTGAGGGAATGGCTATCTCGGTGCCCCTGATCTGTGGCGGAATGAAACGCGCGCGCGCGGTGCTTATCACCGCAGCAAGCGGCATACCAACGGTTTTTGGGGCCTGGCTGGGTTTTTGGCTGGGCGACACCTGGGCCCTGGGCCTCGTGGTGAGCCTCGGGTTTGCGAGCGGCGCTATGCTCTATATCGTCTTTGGGGAGATTCTGCCGCAGTCGGTGCTGTTGTGCCGGTCAAAGCTTCCCGCCTTCTTTGTGATTGTTGGCGTATTAACCGGGCTGCTGGTGACCTTTATCTAGAGGTAGGCCCGTCCCCTACTCAACCTCTGCAATAGGCAACAACGGCATCCCTGAGAAAGACAGCACAGCCCGGAGCTATCTTGTCATAGTAAGCGGTAAAGCGCGGGTCGTTCACATACATTTGCGCAAGGCACATGTGCTTATCTTTGCTGTAACTGTCCCAGTAAAAACTCAGCCATTCTTTATGGAGCTCGCACGCCTTGTGTGCAAGCTCGCTCGTGGGATCCCCCAGCTCAAAGGCGGCCTTGAGCGTTTCGTTGACCTCCTGCGAAAGCCGCTCTTCTGCTTCGTGCTCCTCTTGAGTTATGCCTTGGATTACTTCGTTTGAGTGATTGAGAGCGTCGTCACCATACTTTTCGCGGACCTCTGCGCCGTACTGTTTCTCGTTGTCTTCGATGAGTTGTTGCTTGAAACCTTCGAACTTCTTGTGGTTGTTCATAATTGTTTCTCCTTACCGAAAACCAGTAGCTCTATAATACATACCGAAGCGCGGTAATTTCAAGTAGTAATTTCTCCGGGAACACTGAAAGGTTGCACCATGCTGTTAGAAAACGAGCGTAAACTGATTGTTGAGTACGGCAAGAAGCTGATTATCTCCGGCTTAACAACAGGTACCAGCGGCAACCTGAGCGTGTATAACCGCTCCGAAGAGCTGATGGCAATCAGCCCCAGCAGCATGGATTATTTTGAGGTAAAGCCGGCGGACGTGGTGGTGATGGACTTACAGGGTACGGTGGTTCAAGGCAAGCAGATGCCCTCCGTTGAGCACGCGATGCACCGCCTTTTTTACGCCGAGCGCCAAGACGTCAACGCCGTTGTGCACACCCACGCCCTGGCCTGCTGCACCATGGCAGCCCTGCACTGGAGTCTTCCGGCAGCACACTATCTCGTGGCCCTTTGCGGCGCTTCAGAGGTTCCCTGTTCAGAGTATGCCCCCTTTGCAACATCCGAACTGGCCGGCGCTGCACTCAAGGCAATGGGCGGCGGCTCCGCGGTATTCTTGGCTAATCACGGCTTTGTCTCTGTTGGCTCCAGCCTCAAAACAGCCTTTAGTCTGGCAGAAGAGATAGAGCGCTGCACAGAAATCTACCTGCGGGCCAAGGCAGTTGGCGCACCAAAGATCATCTCTGAAGGTTGACGAGGGGACGTTGCTGACAAAAGGGGACGTACCTTGCGTCTTGC
>JAISPK010000064.1 GCA_031274985.1 Coriobacteriales bacterium
TTTGGCCGTCTGGGCTGGATCGCTGACTATCCCATCATGGACAACTTCCTCTATCCGTTGTTCTTTACCGGTACCGGCGACAATCGTTCTCAGTACTCCAATACGAAGTTCGATCAAAAGATCATGAAGGCCCGCACCATCACCGATACGGCTGCCCGTCTGGCCGCCTATCAGGAAGCCGATGCTCTGCTTGCCGAGGATTGCGTTGTTGCTCCGGTCATGTTCTATGCCCACCGCCACATTGGCTCAGAGGCGCTGAAGGACTTTTTCTTCTCGCCCAACATGAAGGCTACGCTCAACAAGGCAAATCTCGCATAAAGAGCGCACTTCTTACGTCATACGCCCGTTACTCGGGTTAAAACAAAAGAGGCCGGGAGCAATCCCGGCCTCTTTTGTTTGCGCTTGCGATCATCTTCTTTGCGCAGGAAGGCCCGACAATCGTGTACAATACAAAGGCTCTTTGAAGCAATTATTAACCACACGATCAAGAAGGTATTTGTGCTTGCTTATATAGGAAAGCGAATACTGCAGTTCATCCCTGTTTTTATCGGTGTTACGCTGATATTGTTCTTTCTCCGTGCGGTGATTCCGGGGGACCCCATCAGGATGATTGCCGGCGAAAAAGCGGTTCCTGAGGCAATTTACCAGCAGATCGTTGCGCAAAACCATCTCAATGAGCCAATCTACGTGCAGTATGGCTACTACGTCAACGATCTGCTGCACGGCGATCTGGGCACCTCGTATCATAAGCACAAGACCGTTGTTGCCATCTTTGCAGAAAAACTCCCTTACAGCGCCCGTCTGGCCTTATGCGCCATTTGTATCGAGATTGTCATCGGTATTGCCGTCGGAATTATCTCGGCTATAAAGAAGTACTCCTTTATAGATGCCCTGGTTACTGTTTCAACCGCTATCCTTGTGTCAATGCCCGCTTTTTGGCTGGGCATGATCTTGCAGATATTCTTTGGCATTGCCTTAAAAGACCTCACCGGAGGCCTGCTTTCTTTGCCTATTTCGGGAGCAGGCGGGCCAATCAGCAACTACCCCGCCTGGATGCACTACATCCTGCCTTCGATAACCCTGGCCTCGGTCTCTCTGGCTTTTGCCGCGCGCATCATGCGCTCCCAGCTCCTTGAGGTCATGAACGCTGACTATATCCGTACGGCACGGGCCAAGGGACTTTCCAAGGCGGCCGTCATCTGGAAACACGCCCTCAAAAATGCCATGATTCCCGTAGTCACCTTCATCGGAATCGACTTCGGAGTCATGCTGGGAAGCGCCATCCTCACCGAGACCATCTTCAACTGGCCGGGTATCGGCTCCGAGATAGTCAGGGCAATCGGGCAGCGGGACTGGCCCATTGTCATGGGCGGGGTAATCCTGGTAGTGACAATCGTTGTGCTGATCAATCTCATCGTTGACATCAGTTATGCCTACTTCGACCCACGGATCCGCTATAAGAAAAAGGCGGGTGATTGATATGGCCTCTGACAGCATGCTCTCGATGTCTCAGAACCCCAAGAAAAACAAGCGTAAAAACAAAAAATCTCAGAAGACCGAGGTGAGGCAGAACCGCACGCTTTGGAGTGATGCTTCGCGCAGGTTGCGCAAGAACAAGCTGGCCGTCTTTGGTTTTTGCTGGATAATCTTCATGATTCTCCTGGCTGTGAGTGCTGATTTGTGGGTTCCCTACGTGTTGGGCTCCTCGACCTTCGTTGATACCACCACAACTGCGGTGATGAAGAACAATGCACCCTCGTTCCAGCACCCCTTTGGTACTGACAGCCTTGGGCGCGATGAGCTGGCACGGGTCATCTATGGAGCACGGATCTCTATGTCCGTTGGCGTTATTGCGGTGTCCATCTCGGTGGTCATCGGCCTGATACTTGGCACTTCAGCGGCCTATTTCGGAGGGGTATGGGACTCGGTCATCATGCGCGCTACCGATATCTTCATGGCTTTTCCCTACGTTCTTCTGGCCATTGCGCTGCTTGCAGCACTCGGACCGAGTTTCATCAACATGTTCATCGCCATCGGTTTGATTGGATGGTCCACCATTGCCCGGGTGATCCGCGGAGTAATCCTCCAGATAAAAGAGAACGACTATGTCTCGGCTGCCCGTGCTTTAGGCGCCAGTAATCTCCGGATTATCGTACGGCACATACTCCCCAACTCCATTGCCCCCGTGGTGGTCTACGCCACAATGGGCATCGGCACCGCCGTCATCTCCGAGGCTGCACTCAGCTTCTTGGGTCTGGGCATCCAGCCTCCGACTCCGTCATGGGGCCTGATGCTCGCTGAAGCCCAGCAGTATATGCTGGTGGCTCCCTGGCTGGTGGTTTTTCCCGGCCTGGCTATCTTGCTTACCGTGCTCTCTTTTACCCTGCTCGGCGATGGCCTGCGTGATGCCATGGATGTAAAGTTGACGGACTGACATGAGCGCTCATACCAACAAAGTCGCAAACGTGCACGCTGCTGCTGATGGAGAGGCGGGCGCCTTACCGGGCGCTGAAGCTGTCCGCGAAGCCGCCTTTGACGAGAACGCGGACCTGCTCAAAGTCACCGATCTCAAGATGTACTTCAATACCCCTGACGGAGTTGTCAAGGCGGTTGACGGGGTCACCTTCACCCTCAATCTGGGAGAGACCCTGGGCATCGTGGGTGAATCCGGATGCGGCAAATCGGTAACCGCCATGACCATCATGGGGCTTATCCCCATGCCTCCGGGCCAGATCCAGGGCGGCGATATCCTGTTTAAGGGTCAGTCCCTGCTCGCCATGCCAGAAAAGAACTTCCAAAAGATCCGCGGCAATAATATCGCCATGATATTCCAGGATCCGCTCTCCTCTCTCAACCCGGTCTATCGGGTGGGAAAACAGGTGGGAGAAGGCCTGAGGGTTCATAGGGGCTACAAGAAAAAGCAGGCACTGGCTCGTGCTGTTGAGCTTCTTGAACTGGTTGGTATCCCCAATGCTGCCCAGCGGGCGCGGGACTACCCGCATCAGTTCTCCGGTGGTATGCGCCAACGTGCCATGATTGCCATGGCGCTGGCCTGCGACCCTGAGATCCTCATCGCCGATGAACCCACTACCGCTCTTGACGTAACCATTCAGGCGCAGATACTCGAACTCATGGTGGATATTCAAAAGCGCACCGATTCGGCCATCATCATGATCACCCATGACCTGGGAGTCGTGGCGGATATGGCTGATCGTATCCTCGTTATGTACGCCGGAAAACCAGTGGAATACGGCACTGCCGATCAGATCTTCTATCAACCCCTCCACCCCTATACCTGGGGCCTGATGCGCTCGATACCCAAGAGGACGGTTGACGATGAAGGGCCGCTCACCCCCATCAAAGGCAATCCTCCCAGTTTGATAAATCTGCCTGAGGGTTGTGCCTTCTCGCCCCGATGCCCCTACGCACAGCCACAATGCTCAAAGAAAGCTCCCGTGTTAGCAGAGATCGAGGGCGCTCATGCCTCCTCCTGCTTCTTCTCTGCGGATCCCGCATTTTTGCTGAACTCCCCCGTCTTTGATAACAAAAACAAGGCACCGGCTGAGGGAGGACAAGATGTCTGAGATCCTGCTCGAAGTCACCAACCTGCACAAGGATTTCTCGGCCGGCAACACTATCGTCAGCAAACTGAGAAAGCACAAGGTCTCTGCAGTCAGTGGCGTCAGCTTCTTCATTGAGCGCGGTAAAACCATGGGCCTTGTGGGAGAGTCCGGTAGCGGTAAATCTACCATCGGGCGTTGCATCATACGGCTCATCGATCCCACCAGCGGAACCATCAATTTTGAAGGCAGGGATGTGAGCAGTCTCAAGGGGCGCGACCTCTTTAACTTCAGACGGGAGACGCAGATTGTCTTTCAGGACCCGCAGGCCTCGCTGAACCCCCGCATGACCATCGGTGAAATCGTCAGTGAACCGCTGATAATCCATAAAATCGGCACCAGAGCCGAGCGTACCACTACGGTCAAGGAGCTCCTCGAAACGGTGGGCCTCAACCCCGAGCACATCAATCGCTACCCCCATGAGTTCTCTGGTGGCCAGCGCCAGCGTATCGGTATCGCCCGTGCCCTGGCACTCAAGCCAAAACTGATAATCTGCGATGAGCCGGTCTCGGCCCTCGACGTGTCTATCCAGGCACAGGTGCTTAATCTCCTTGACAGCCTGCAGGAGGAGTTTGGGCTCACCTATCTCTTTATCGCTCATGATCTTGGTGTTGTGCAGCATGTGTCGGATACGGTTGCTGTTATGTATCTGGGAGTACTCGTTGAGACTGCGCCGGTGAACCAACTCTACGCTGAACCCTGCCACCCCTACACGCAGAGCCTGCTTTCTGCGATTCCGGTTCCTGACCCGGAGGTACAGCGCACCCGCCAGCGCATCCTGCTCCAAGGCGAGATTCCCTCGCCTATCGACCCGCCCAGCGGTTGCCGCTTCCGCACACGGTGTCCCATCGCTCAGGATGTCTGTGCAAAGGAGCGCCCTGAGCTGCGCGAGCTCCCCGATGTTGCGCCCGGCCACTTCTGTGCCTGCCACTTTGCAAAGCCTCTCCCTTTGGGCTGATTTTTCTCACTACCTGCTCACCGCAACCGAGACCTGCGCCAGGTATTGCGAGGGATCCTTTGTACAGGTCTCCTCAAGCAGATACATGGTATACACCGGCCCGGAAGTGATTATTGAGTGTTCTCTTGCATAGGTTGCCAGTCTCTCAGGCAGATTGCCGAGTTCTCCATAATTGCCCCGGGTAAACCCGATTAAATACCTGCCCGACTCTATCTCGCAGTTTCCGGCGGGATCCATAGAGATAAAGTAGTCAGGCTGCCCGGGCGCTTTGAGAAAACCGGGCAGGCTCTCGTGCATTCCATAAATGGGAAAATTGAGATTGATGCGCAGTAAATCGGCATTGCCACAGAACTTTATGAAGGACTCGTAGAATCGCTCCCCTTCTTTAAAGACATTCTTCAGCCCGCGGATATAGGCAAGGGATTCCCTCTGCAACACCGTGATGTCGTTGAAACCTACCTGCTCAGCTCCGGGGGCTCTTGCCCTTGCCTCTTGTCTTATGCCATCGAGCACATAAAAGCCCTCGAGCGCTTGTATCCCTTCGTAGATCATCTCGCGCCGGGTATGGATGATGGAATAACAGTCGCGCAGACGTTGCATTTCTCTGTCCAGGAGTTTTTCTTGCTGCTCGATGAGCTTTGCGGTTTTCTCAGGGGAGCGATCCGTCATTTGGGCAATTGTTTTGAGGGGAACATTGAGGTTGCTCAAAACAGCTATGAAATTTACGGCGACGATCTGCTCTGCCGTGTAGTAGCGATAATTGTTCTCAAGATCACGCTTGGCAGGGCTGAACAGTCCGATATCATCCCAATATCTGAGTGCAGTGGTTTCAATGCCGGAAAGCTGAGAAAACTCCTTGATTGTTAAATAGTCTTTCATGGCCCTGATAGTCCTTGGATCACTCGTACCGAGTGATTATTTCATTTTTTTATTGCTTGAACAATGCCGGTCGCCACAGAGCGCATATCGTTATACCTTAGGACATAAAAACACCGGAATGCTCGCGCGCCCCTGCATCTGAGCGCGCATTACTCCTCTTTGCGCCCGGTGGTTCCCACAATCAAAAACAGCGCCGAGCCGCACACCAGCACCACCCCAACCGTCACCAACACCCGATAAAGATCCCTGTTTGCTCCAACGCCGGTGTGAGGCCCCTGCGGTAAAGTCGAAGACCCCGGCGCGAGTCCGTCCGTCTCCCACTCAGGGCAATACCGGTTGTTAAAGATATAGCTTGTCACCGGCTTGTTCAGTCCGTTGGTTACCACCCGGGTGACCTTGAGCTGGCCTGCATCCTCTACCACCACATCGGTAATGGTATAAACCGCTGTGTCGTAGGTGTATCCCGGTCTGGCTTCGTCTACCTCTGAGACCGTGTAATAATACACACCCGGTTTGTCATAGCTCCAAACGCCAAATGCAGCCTCGCCCGGGCCGATGATCTGAAGCGTCTTTACCCCGCAGACACTGCCTGCAGGCATGGGCTGAGAAGCTTCAAAGGCTGTAAGCAAAAAGCTAAAGGAACAGTTATTGGCCGGGGTGCCAAACACCGTGTTCTTCACCAGCGGGTTAACCATGACGTGAGGGTCGCTTGCCAGTGCCTGATACGCATTGGCAAACGTGACGGTCTCGGCCTTTTCTCCCTCTTCGTTGAACACCGCTATCTTTGCCTTGAGGGCCAGATCAACATACACCTCAACCAGGTATTTTCTCTTATCATAGGAGTAGCCTGGATTCTCCGCTGCAATCACCTGAAAGACTTCGTATCGGTATATGCCCTGTTGGTTTGCGTGAGACAAATCGAGATCGACGCTGGCGTTTCCGGTTATCGCAAACGTGTTCTCTTGATCATCGCTCCCGCCGAGTAAAAGGTTCACGGGGTCAAGCGGCACCAACCGATAGTGAAAGGTGGCCTCCGCGCCAGCAGAGGAGGCCACAAATACCTGATGTACCGTGATCATCGATGGATTCTGCGCTGCACAGGCAAGAACCGGAGCCCAAAAAACGCCGGTGGGCAATGCCAGGATGAATACCGTCACAAACGCCACAAATGCGCCCAATAACCTTCGTTTTGTTTTGCTCAAAGGCTTATTCATCGTCTTCGTGGCCTGTCTGCTCTTGTCTCTTTCGTTCTTTGAGAGAGATGTGCACGAGAGTACCCACGGTTAAGAATATCGTTAAAAATCCGATAAGCAGCGGCGTCAGAAGCAGTGCCTGCGCATCCGGGCCGCAGTTTTTGCCGGTGCTCAGCAGCTCAGCTCCGCCAGCGACAGCGCTCTCTTGCAAAGTGTCCTTGAATACCTCGTCGCTGATCCTGCCCACGAGGATATCCCGCCCGTTGGTGGTACTCGACGAGCAGGTAGCGAGAAGGATGAAGCGGTCTTCTGCCAAAACAGAAATGCTCCGGGTATACAGCGCCTTCGCCAGCAAATCACTCAAATAATCCTGCTGTGCTTCTGCTCCTTTGACCTTGGCGCTGAACAACGCCTGGTCGTAAGCGTCTGTATGCACAAAGGCAAAGAATTCGAGTCCGTGATCGTTGCCGTCAAAGTAGAGATTCCCATACCGGCACGTGTCAAAAACCTGCTTCCTGGCAAAGCTTCCGATCTCGCCGAACATCGCTTTTTTCTCCATGTGATGGCCGTACAAGAGACTATTGAAGTCACTGAAATCCCTGCTGTTGCCACAATCCAGGAAGATCGCTCCGGTTAGGGAATACAGGCCCTCCGCATTGGTGTTGACGTATTTCATGTTGTCATGCCCCTGTACAACCGGGTAGTCAATATGCGTCCCGAATACGGTGAGCCAGGCAAACACCTCGGGGTTAAGGGCCTGTAGTTCTTTAAAGGTTTTACCCTTGTTTTGCTCTGTGGGTTTGTAGACTGCGTAGTTTGCACTGTCCGCAGCCTGATAGAGCTGCCGTGCGTCCCACAGGGCATACGCAGCAAAAACCAGCAGCACCACAATGACCACAAGCACCAGGAAGTTCAGGACGCTGTTGACGCCCTGCATCACCCTTCTTGCTGTTCCTGGCGCTCTCATGCTTGCTGTTGCCTGTTCTCTTGCTCGCTTTTGCCTGCTCTTATGCGTCGTTCTCGGTTCTTCTTCTGCGATATCTCAGTGCGGCAAACACAACCAGCCCCGTCAGAGCAAGGCCTGCCAGCACAAAAAACGGCAGTTCGTCTATGCCTATGCCGGTAGGCGTAACGGTCTTATAAACGTTGGTAAAATCTGCCCTGTCGTCTCCTTCGGTAATGCCGGTACCCGGAATACTCAGATTGGTATTGACGGTGCCGGGGATATTCGTCGCAACGTCATCAATCGTCTGCTCACAACTGGGTGTAAAGTCGGGCGCCGCGAGTTCAGTTACGCTATAAGTTGCCCCTACCTCCAGGTCAACAAAGGACAGATACTGGCCGTGCTTCAGATGCACCGTGGCCTGACTTGCGGTAGTGAACTCAATATAGTCGCCGTAGGTGGAGTCCTCCTCAAGAGTGCCCGTGTAGTTAAAGGCACTGGTGACGTTGACCCCGTTCGTGTCGAGAACGTAGGCTTTGTAGGTCTGTGTAGCGTTGGCATTAGCGTTGGATTTGGTGACCGTTACCTCAAAATCAAAGTACCTTTCGCGGTTTGCAAAATCGTAGTCAATGGTGTTGTCCATCGTCACGGTTTTACTTATCGCCAGCACATATTCAAGAGGGTCTCCGGTTCCGGTGGTTTTCTGGTAGGTGTTGGTAAAGATGATCCTCGAAAAATCACCGGACACCTCGGGGTCTCCACCGAGTCTGCCGTCAACTTTATCTCCTGCCTCGGCGCCGTCAGGAGTGTCTATTATTGCTACTTCTGCCCCTATAGCGGCTACAAACAGGCCACTCGTTCCATTTGCCACAAAGACCGAGATCCGATACTTCGCTGATGAATAGAGTATCTTCTCCTGTACCGAGAGCGTACCACTTGCCAGGGACTGTGTCTCAACCACATCGTAGATATACACGCCGGCATGCGGCCAGGTGATTGCGCCAAAGAGGCTCTCTGTTTCTTTTGACACCGTCTTGATGCCACTGGCCGTGGTGCCGGTGTCCGTGTCCGGGTCAAACGCAACGGTTTTGAGGCTCACCGGGGGCATGTTGTTGTAATCAGCTCCGCTGGTTGCGCCGTCAACGCTCACGGGGGTAAACGCAAATGAGAACGTTACCTCCGGAGTGCTGACCCCTTCGCCCATCTTAAGGGTCTTGGTGATTGCTGCGGCGGCCGGATCCTGCTCAGTGCCGGTGATGGGGTCGTTTGCCGCATAGGCAGGCAGAGCGCCACCAAAGAGCATTGACATCGCCAGTGCAATACCCACCGTGATCCTGAGCAGTTTGCCCCGGTTCATCCTCAGTTTTCTTACCGTGTCTCTCCTAGTCATTTTTCACTCTCCTTTTCAACTTTTCTTTTCTATTCACCCGGGTCGGGCATACTGGTACGGCTTATCAGTGGTGTTGCCCTCCCCGTTGTGATTGCCTGCTTAGATGCTGCGTCGTCGGATCACCGTTATGACTTTGCCTGAGATCTCTTCTGTTCTCACGCAGCCGTATATCCTGCTGTCGGTAGCACCTGCTCTCCTGTCGCCCAACACAAATACCTCCCCTTCGGGCACCGTGAGAGGAAAGTCGATCCCCTCCTGATACCGCTCTGTTTTCATATAGATTTCCGGCTCCTGTTGCAGGGCCCCGTTAATCACCAGGCCCTCAACGGTGATGTCTACCACATCATCTGCCGTGGCAACTATCCGCCTGACCTGCTGTTGTCCGTCATGCTCCAGCACCACTGCGTCTCGCGGCAAGTAACTGTTGGCGCCGTAGCGATAAAAAAGCACCAGGTCCCCGTCTTTGATCGCAGGCGCCATTGCCGGTTCCGGATACCGCATGGCTCCAAACAAAAACGTGAACAGTGCCGCAAAAACCACGACGATCAAGGTGATCTTTATCAGCAATAACAACAACTCGCTCCCCAATGTTCCTTTAGTTTTACTCATAGTTCCTTTTTTCTCTCATCAACCCTTTGACTACCTGATGAGCAGGGACAATCAACGCGAGTGCTGCCGCTAAGAGCAGGCTCGCAAGTCTCCGGCCTGCTAATACCCCCATATCCTCCACGGTTGAGCGGACGTTCTCAAAATCAAACGTCCGGGCTACCGTGCCAATGCACCGATAATCCGTATCGTTGTCGCTCGTGTCGCTAGCGTCTGCGCTGTCCCAAAACGAGGTGTAGTAGTTGTCGTTGACGGTCTCTTCGACCCTAATCCAGTTTTCAGACAACAGGTCTATAAAGGTGACGGTCTGTCCATGCGCCAGCGTGATGCTTGTCTTGCCCTCCGCGTCCAGCGTGAGCAGGTCTGCTTGAGGCAGGGTTGCCCCTGAGCCCGGTATTACGCCGCCGGTGTAGCTGATGGTTGTCCCTGCGGGCAGCGCCGTTCGCTCGTCATCAGCAAAATACACCGTAAAGGCAAACGCGTACGCCCGGTCGGCAAAGTCGCCGCAGACCGTCTTGCTCACCGTCACGTCGGTAACGAGGTAGGGCGCGTAAACCAGGTAGAGGTCTCTGCTGCCACTGACCGTAGTGCTCACGAGGCTGCCCCGCGTATAATCGGCACCACTGTTATCCGGAGAGGTGTCCCACTTTGAGCCCTTGACGATAAAGTCCGGGATGGCAGGGATAGCCTTGCTGTAACTGCCTCCTGAAACAATCAGGGTCATGGCGTCGCTCTGCCCGGCAAGGGGGCTTCCGAAAGTATCAACGTACTTTTCTGTGATGGTGTAGTACGTATCGCTACCCGGCTGCACGGGCAGTAATCCGTTGTTGGCATTGCTGTTATGGCTGTTGTACCCTGCCCGGGCCTTGATTGAATAGATCGCAGGGCTGTTGTCCGCCGCCCGTACAACCGGCACCAGACCCGCAGAGACACTCTGCGCAAAGAGGTTATCGGTTTGCGCGACCTCTGTCTGTGAGCTATAGGCAAAATTCTTGTAGTTCGCAGGAAGACTCAGGGTTTTGAGTACGGTGCCGGGAGATCCCTGTGAGCACACGTAGAGCGTGGCGGCGGCCGAAGAAGAAAGCACCGCATTAAACCGGGCGTTAACAAAGTAGCCGCTCCCCGTATTATCCAGCGTGTTGATTGCCGGTGTGGCGCCGCCGGAATAGGCTCGCACATGAGCCTCAGGCCCCAGATTAAAAGCCGGCTCCGAAGAGGCGGCTCCTCCGATTCCTGCGTTTGATTCGCTCTGCGCTACCACGGTTCCGCCCGTGATAGTGATAGTGCTTCCGGTGGGGGTAGCCCAGTTGCCGATGCCGGGGCCGTCTTTGCCCTGAGCGAATACCGTTCCGCCCGTAATGGTAATGTCACAGCGCAGGGGGCCATGCACAATGCCAATGCCGGTCATGGTGGCAACCGAGCGAACCGAACCACCGTTGATAGTGATGTATCCCGTTCCTGTGCCGGTAGAGCCGGAGCAGCCACCGATGCCGGCACCTTCGCCGCCACCTGATGCCCCGGAATTCTGGATCACCGCTACATCCACAACCCCGCCATCAATGGTGATGTTGCCCATTGTGCCAAACGTTCCTCCCCCGATTCCCGGCGCTCTTGAGTACTGCCGCACCGTCACAGTGCCGCCGGTGATGAGAACATTGCCGGCAGTGCCTCCGGCATTCCCGCTTCCGCTTGAGGTGCCTCCACCGCCTCCAATGCCTGCTCCGCTAAACCCGGTGCCCTGATCGTTTCCGCTGCCATATTGTGTAACGGATACATTTCCACCGTTAATGGTGATGGTTCCGCCATCACCGGAATTGCTGTTATAAGAACCGCTCCCACCGCCACCGATACCTGCTCCCCTTGAGCGCACCGTTATGTCTATCGTCCCTCCGTTAATGGTGACGGTGCCACAGGTGTTTCCTGCGGCGGTATTACTGTTGCCAGAAGAGCCGATCTTTGCGCTGCTACTTGTTGAGTTTGGTTCAGAGGTCATAACCAGGTTGCCGGCGCCAGCACCTCCCCTCAAGCTGTCAAGGGTGAGTTCTGCCGCAGAAGGCACGGCAATGCAGCCTCTGATAAAGCTGGTGTCGTCCAGGAGGAGCGTCAACCTTGCCGTACCGTTTAAGGTGATATTGCCCAGCAAATCGATTTCACTGATAACCAGGGTTATCTCTACCGCAGTGGGTATGCTGATAACCGAGAACAGGGAGGTCCCGTACTTGGGGCCCTTGGGGCTTACAACACCGGAATTTGGTGTGCCGGTTTGAATTATTCGGTAGGAATTACCCTGAGCGTTGCTGTTAAAGGTCAGGCTTCCAACGGGTGCTGTCTCCAGGAATCGGGGATCAAAGGGGTAGGCTACACCGGTAACGCTATACCCCGTTCCGGTAGAATTGGTGGTACAGGACAGGTCGATTGTCGCTGTGTATTCATCGCCCACTTCCAGTGGCTCTATCAGCAGTTGCTCGACGGTACTCGCAGCTGCTATGGCTTCAGATACTTCGGATTCATCGCTCTCTTCGGGGTCGCTGTCAGCAGCACTTTGATAATCGCCTTCCTCAGAAACAGCGGTGCTTTCCAGGTTCATGAGCTGCGCTGCCTCGTCAGAGATGTCTTCCTGGTCGGTGTCGGCAAATACAAAGGTGGCATTGAGGGCCACGGGCGTAAGCACCAGCAGCAAAGCAAGCGCCGCGCACAGCAGCTTACTTTTTAGCAAAGTATGTCTTTCTACCCTCGCCATTGGCCTACTCCCTTGGTTCAATTGAAGCCCCCGCCCACTGTTGTTTGCAGATAACCGATCCTTGTAAAACGTTGTCTGAGAAGAGGATTTGTTATCAGCTGCTTCAATACTGTTTCCAGGAGAATCCAGTGTGAAGTACGCAGAGACTCGAAGGTCAATGCCTTTTGTTAACAATTAGGTATTATTCTTCTCCTCCATTTGCACCAAAGAATACACAGGGGGAGTCATACAAAAACAGCGTATTTGCGCGGGGATCTTCCCCTGCTCACCCGCCTGGCATGGAGCGGGCGTTAACAAAATGACAACTTCTGATTCAGAAATGCTGGCGTTAAGCTGGCAGAAACCTTAAACCTTCTAAGGTTTAGACGGATTGCGGGTGCGCTCCCTGCCCTCTGTTGCCCTCGCCGAAGCCAGGGGTAATTTAAGAACCTGGAGCGCGTGCGGGGCTATTTGCGGAGCAAATAAAGCCCCGGGGTTTGGCGGAGGCCTCCAGGTTCTTAAATTACCTCTGTCCTTGGCGGGGGGCTACCGAGCCCCGCGGTTTGGCGGAGGCCTCCAGGTTCTTAAATTACCTCTGGCTTCGGCGGCGGCCTACAGAACCTTAAACTACCTCTGGCTTTGGCGGGGCTCTGAGCAGTAACCAATTGCTGGTAGAAAGACCATTTGTTAGATTAGTTCTTTCAATATTCAACAAATCGCCTTATACTTTGTCAGATGTGACAATGTGTATCTTTTGCAACAAAGAAGCGGGAGAGAAGGGGATATTGCGCAAAGGTGTACCTTGTCGTAGGGAAGTATCTATGAGAGGAGAACAAATATGGAGGAGAACAAATCAGCAGTAACCTTTGATAGAAGGCAATTCGTGCAATTGCTCGGTGCGGCAACCGCCGGTGTGGCTGCCTTCAACCTGGTAGGTTGCACCGACACCGGCACCTCTGGCGGCGGCTCAAAGGCAGACACCATCACCTACGCACAAGGCGCCGATCCGCGTGCTCTCGACCCGGCGTATTTTGATGATGGCGAGTCTGCAAAAGTATCCTGCAATATCTATGAGGGTCTGTACCGCTATGGCGACCGGGACACAACCGTGCACCCTGCACTGGCCGCAGAATTGCCCGACATTACCCCTGACGGCCTCGTCTACACCATCGCGCTTCGCGAGGGCGTAAAGTTCCACGACGGAACCGACTTTGATGCTGAAGCAGTAAAAGCCTCGGTAGAGCGTCAACTCGAGCCCAATCTCGACCCCGATATGCCCTATGCAACCTTTGTGTTTGGCTGCGAGGACGACGGCTACGGCGTTATCAAAGTAGACGTGGTTGACCCCCTTACGGTGCAGTTCACCCTGCGTACACCATCGGCCTCCTTCCTCAAGAACCTGGCCATGGCCCTTGCTGCCCCCATCGTATCGCCGGCAGCTCTCGAGGCTCAGGGCGGCAACATCAGTGATAACCCCTGTGGCACCGGCCCCTACAAATTCGTATCCTGGACCAAGGGCGCTCATGTGATCCTTGAGGCCAATGCCGATTATTGGGATAAAACGCGCGCAGCAAAGACCAAGAACCTGATATTCCAGGTAATTCCTGAGAATGCCACCCGCGTTACCGCCCTTCTTAACGGAGAGGTCGATATCATCGACGGTGTTGACGTCTCAATGGCCGACCAGATCCGCGGTGGCGGTTACACCCTGTTTGCCGAGGACGGCATGACCATCAACTACATGGCGTTTAACACCGAGAGCGGCGTATGCACTGATGTTGCGGTGCGCAAGGCTATTGCCAAGGCAATCAATGTTCCCGAGATGGTCGATGTGCTCTACGGCGAGTTTGCTACGGCAGCAATCTCCGTTATGCCGCTTTGGATGGCTCCTTTCAACAAGAATAACCAGCCCATTGGTTATCACCCCGAGGAAGCCGCCAAAGAACTTGACGACCTGGGAATAACCCAACTCGAGTGCATCACCTACTCAAACCCCCGTCCGTACAACACCAAAAACGGCCAGGTGCTCGCCGAGACGATCCAAGGCTATCTTAAGGCTGTTGGCGTTGAGGTCAACATCACCCCCTATGACTGGACCACCTACAAGTCAAAGGTCCAGACCGAGGCATTTGATTTTTGCTTCTATGGATGGACGGGCGACAATGGCGACCCGGATAACTTCATGAACCTCCTGGGCGACCAGAACTGGTCAATGAACGTTGCTCGCTTCAATGATGATGACTATCGTGCGCTTATCAAGAAGGGCCTCGAGACCCCCGAGGGTCCGGACCGCGATGCCGTCTATCTTGCCTGTGAGCAAATGGTAATCGACAAGCAGCCCTGGCTACCCATTTCACACTCAAAGAACCTCTGTGGTGTGAACCCTGCGATCCACGACTTTTTCTATCACCCAACCGGCGACGTATTTATGTGGGAAGTGACTAAGGACGCGTAAAGCTCCTCAAACGCAGCGTAGAGCAGGGAGTTAAAAGCTCGTTTATGGAGAAATATCCGTCAATCAGGATAATGCATACGCTATAATGACGAAGCCGGAGATGGTAACAATGCTCCGGCTTCGGCGTATTGTTCAATACGTATAGGGTTAGGAGCTTTGGTGATCAAATACATCCTCAAGCGGATCCTCATGGTGATTCCGGTCTTGCTGGGTGTCTCGATCATTATCTTTCTCATTACCCGGGTCCTGGCACCTGATCCTGCCCCTGTGGTGCTTGGTGAACATGCCACCAACGAAACTATGGCTGCCTGGCGCACTGAGCACGGGCTTTCGGATCCGATCTGGTTGCAATACGTACACTTCATCGGCAATGCAATCCAAGGTGATCTGGGAACGTCTTACTACTCACACCAACCCGTCACCAACGAAATCGCCGCGCGTTTTCCTGCCACTGCCGAGCTTGCCATCTGTGCAATCATCGTTGCCGCCCTCATGGGCATTGCGCTGGGCGTTGTTGCCGCGGTGAGAAAAAACAAACCTGCCGATCACGTGAGCATGATCATCGCCCTGATAGGGGTTTCGATGCCCATATTCTGGAGCGGCATCCTGCTCATCATCTTATTCTCGGGCATTTTGCATATTCTGCCCTCAAACGGCCGCGTCCTGCCAATGCTGGGACCCAGCGGAGGCACCGGCTTCTTTATCATCGACACCATCGCAAGCGGCAACATGAAGGCTCTGGGAGATGTGCTCAAACACCTCCTCTTGCCCACCCTGGCGCTCTCGCTGTACTCAATGGCCATCATCACCCGTATGACACGCTCAAGCATGCTCGACACCCTGAGCGCCGACTATACCCGTACCGCCCGCGCAAAAGGTCTCAAGGAGCGGGTGGTCAACCTCAAGCATGCGCTACGCAATGCCATGCTACCGGTCTCAACGGTCATCGGACTGCAATTTGGTAGCTTGTTGGGCGGGGCGTTGCTCACAGAGACGGTCTTCTCCTGGCCGGGCATCGGAAAATACGCAGTTGACAGCGTATTGAAGAGCGATTTTCCGGTAGTCATGGGAGTTGTTTTGCTGGTTGCCGTGGTCTTTGTGCTCATGAATCTCATCGTTGACATCATCTATGCCTATCTTGACCCCCGGATCAAGTATGGCAAGCCGGAAGAAGGCTGATACGATGGTAGCCTCCAAGCTCACCGCAGCCACTCAGCTCACCGCAGCCCCTGCGATAGATGACGTAACAATGCCTCCCGCCGCGAAGCGCCCCCGCAAAGAAAAGCGCGAAAGCCTCTGGAAGGACGTCTGGGCAGGCATTTCTTCTAACAAGGCATCGCTCGTCAGCCTGATCTTCATTGCGCTGTTAGCGCTGATTGCCCTCGTCACGTACTTCTTTCCGCAGATCCTGCCCTATGACCCAACCACGCAGAACCTGTCCGAGGCTATACAAGCACCGTCAATGAAGCATTGGTGTGGCACCGACCAGCAGGGGCGCGATATTTTTTCCCGGATCCTCACCGGCACCCAGATATCCTTAACGGTAGGATTCCTGGCCGTGGCAATATCACTGGTCATCGGTGTTCTCCTGGGCTCTATCGCCGGCTACCGGGGCGGCACCACCGACATCATCATCATGCGCGTCATGGACATGATGCTCGCCATCCCCTCGATACTGCTGGCAATTGCCATCATGGCCGCTCTGGGAAAGGGCGTCGAAAAAGCAGTCATTGCCATTGGCCTTGTGGCTATTCCCGAATATGCGCGCATCGTGCGCTCCGAGATTCTGTCAATCAAAGAAAACGACTACGTGGCGGCAGCCCGAATCGTGGGCGACTCTTCCTTCCAGATAATCGTGAGGCACATTCTTCCCAACGTGTTGCCCTCGATCATTGTGCGGGCGACTTTGGGCATCTCGATTGCCATCCTCGACGTTGCCGCCCTGGGATTCCTCGGGCTCGGCGTGCAGCCGCCGCTTGCAGAATGGGGCGATATGCTGGGACGCGGACGCGCGGACATCTTCCGGGCGCCCTGGTTGATGACCTTCCCCGGCCTTGCCATCATGCTCACCGTGCTCGCCTTTAATCTGCTGGGTAACGGCATCCGCGACGGCCTCGACCCCAAAACACGAAAGCGATAGGCGCCATGTTGCTCACCGTAGAAAACCTCACCACTGACTTTACGCTTAAACAGGGCGTGATCAATGTGGTGCGCGACGTGAGTTTTGAGTTGGACACCGGCCAGATATTCGCTCTCGTGGGCGAGTCGGGCTCCGGTAAGTCGGTAACGGGCCTCTCTATCATGGGGCTCCTCTCAGACACCGGTCGCGTGAGCGGCGGCGCCATCACTTTTGACGGAAAAGACCTCCGGGAGCTTTCTAAAAAAGAGTATCGCGCCTTGCGCGGAAACGATATGGCCATGATCTTCCAGGAGCCCATGACCTCGCTCAACCCCGTCTATCGGGTGGGCGATCAGATCGTTGAGGCCATCAGAGCCCACACCAGTCTAAAGCGTGACGAGGCCAGGGAGCATGCCCTTGAAATGCTGCGCCGCGTGGGCATACCGTCTGCCGAACACCGTTTTAGGGACTATCCGCATCAGATGTCAGGCGGTATGCGCCAGCGCGTCATGATTGCCATGGCCCTGGCCTGCAACCCCAAGCTCCTCATTGCCGATGAGCCCACCACCGCGCTGGACGTGACGATTCAGGCGCAGATACTTGACCTCATTTTGCGCCTCAATGACGAGACCAACATGGCTGTGCTGCTTATTACGCACGACCTGGGTGTGGTATCAGAGGTTGCGGATCAGGTGGCGGTGATGTATTGCGGGCAACTGGTTGAGTCGGCAGCGGTACGCTCACTGTTCGACAATCCCCTGCACCCTTATACCCTGGGGCTCTTGAAGTCTATACCGAGCCTGGACGACGATGCTAAGCGCCTCTACATGATCAGGGGCTCGGTACCCGACTTGCAGGATATGCCCCCCGGATGCCCCTTTTCCGACCGATGCGATAACTGTTTCGATCGCTGCCGCGCAGAAACTCCAGAGCTGGTTGCCGTAGACGATCATCTGGTACGGTGCTTTCTCTTTTATGAGGAAGGTCCCGAGGCCACTCAAAAGAGCGACACCCCCGCCGAAGGACAGCAAGCATGACCACCACCACTGACATCCTGCTTGACGTGCAGCATCTCACCAAGCGCTTTGCCGGCGACTCGAGCCGGTTTAAGCGGGCCAGGACGTATATTCATGCTGTCAGTGATGTCAGCTTTCAGATCAAAAGGGGCCAGGCATTTGGGCTGGTGGGAGAATCAGGTTGCGGCAAAACGACCATCGGAAAGATGCTGGTAGATCTGTACGGGGCCACATCGGGTTCAGCGTTCTTTGACGGCGTTGACCTCTGCGCACTCAAAACTGCCGAGCGCAAAAAATACCACCGTGATATCCAACTGATTTTCCAGGATCCCTACTCCTCACTCAACCCCCGGATGCGTGTAGGAGATATTATCGCCGAGCCCATCATCACCAACAAGCTCCTGCCCAAAGGCGAGGTCGAAGATCGAGTGGATGAGTTGCTGGAGCACGTGGGCCTGGCAAATTATGTGCGTAACCGCTATCCCCATGAATTCTCGGGCGGCCAGCGCCAACGCATCGGCATTGCCCGCGCACTTGCCATGAACCCCAAACTCATCATCTGCGACGAGCCGGTGAGCGCGCTTGACGTGTCCATTCAGGCACAGGTGCTCAACCTCCTTGACGATCTCAAAGAGGAGTTTGGGTTGACCTATCTGTTCATTGCCCATGGGCTTAACGTGATAAAGCATGTTTCTGACGAGGTCGGGGTCATGTATCTGGGCAAGCTCCTCGAAGTGGCTCCCCAGGAGATGCTCTTCAAAAATCCTTGCTCACCCTACACGCAGGCGCTTCTCTCTGCCGCCCCGGTAGTCGATCCGTTAAAAAAGCGGGAACGCATCATTCTCGAAGGCGAAGTGCCTTCGCCCCTTAACCCTCCCCGCGGATGCAGGTTCTCGGGCCGCTGTTTCAAAAAAATGCCGATCTGCGACGAGGTGGAGCCTCAGATGACAGAAATCAGCACCAATCACTTCTGCGCCTGTCATCTGTATCTCTGAACAATGGTGTTGACGAGCTTAAGGTTGTCGTATTTGGAGTGACCATGACGTTTGAACTGCGCGAAGTTGATGATTCCCTGCGCCCCCAGTGTCTGGAGATCTTTAATGAGATCATTGCTGAAGGCGAGACCATCCCCTGGGAAGTTCCTTTTACCCAAGCAAACTTTGATGCGTACTACGTACCCGAGGAGCCCCTCTGGTGCGCCGTTGCGGGCAACACGGTGTTGGGTTTTGTTCACATCAAACCCAATGGCCTGGGAAGAACCGGCCACCTTGCAAACTGTGGATACTCTGTTGCGAGAGCAGCGCGCGGCAAAGGAGTGGGAAAGGCTCTTGTAGCAAAATCCATCGAGGTTGCCCGGGCAATGGGTTATACCGGCATTCAGTTCAACGCGGTGGTGGCCACCAATACCGTTGCCATCGGGCTCTACCGCTCCTTTGGCTTCAAGATTATCGGCACCGTGCCAAACAGCTTTCGCTTTGGCTCTCCCGAAGACCCGCACTATGTCGATAGGCATATCATGTATCGGGAACTCTGAACCGAGCCCGGGCAATAATCACGTAAAAGAGCATGCCGTTCAAAAGACATAGTTACTATTTGTAATAAAGTAGCCAGAGAATATGTGGTATACTCTCCAAGGATTAATGATGTGGTTTGGGATTGTTTTTGCGATTGGGACCGAATAGGTGGTTGGGACAAAACCGCAAGACCTAAGATCGCCAACAACTGAATGGTGCTAACCCGTGGGGCGGGTTATTTGCCTGTGAAGACTCCCCCTGCTTATAAACAGCAGGGCCTCGGAGTATTCATACTGTTGGTTTTTTTGTGGTGTGAAGCGATTTATGCAATTTGCAGTGATTTGTGTGGTGTTATGCGATGCAGAAAGGGGATATCGATGTTATCCAAGGTAAAAATCAGGGAATCAAGCAAAGAGTTCAATCTCGGGGGTAAGCAGTTTCTCCTGCCCAGAATCCTCGAAAAGGGGGTAGCGGTTTCGCTGGCAGTTATGCTGGTTTTTGGGCTCTTGCCTTTAATGGCATTTGCTTCGGATCAATCGGACCAGCTTAGCCCTGCATCTCAAGAGGGTACCGCCCTCCTTTCAGAAGATAACTCCGGTGGAGAGACCTTCGATCAGGCGCCCTTTGCCACAGACGGCGAAGAGGGGCTTGAGGGCGCAGAAGAACCTGCCTTAACGGAGGAACCCGCCCTGGAAGAGCAGGAAGAAAGTTCTGGCATTGAAGGCTCTGCGCAAGCAGGCATCGCGCCGGCACAAGGAGCAATCTCTCCCTTTGCGGTGACCTGGACCGTCACGTACATTCTTCCTTCCGGAGCTCAGCAGACTGAACCAGTCGAAGATGGCTACACTGCCCCGTTCAAGTCAGTTAACCCGTCGCAGTTCCAGAGACTCACGTTCAGAGGCTGGTATACCGTCCCCTACCCCGACAATACCATGATGCCTTACGAGTTCAGCAGACCGGTCACGGGCAACCTGACCCTTTATGCCATCTGCGCCGATACCTACCTCATCTCCTTTCTCGATCAACAAGGAACGGTCATCCATACTATAGAGGTAGCTCCCCACGCCAGGATTTACAGACCATCCGACAGAGATGTGTATGACAAGATCACGCCGCCCGGGGGCGGGCAGCGCCTTGTTGGATTCTATGACAGAGATGACACCGCCAATCCTCCCACAATCATCGACTTTGATTATGCACGGGCAAACAAGAATCTTTACCTTAAGCCCTATTTCAATCTGGAATACGTCGTTCTGTTTAATTCTGAAGGTACGCAGGTCCAGCCTCAATTGGTGAGGTATGGACAAACGGCTACACAGCCTGTGTCTCCAACGCGCCCCGGATACTCCTTTGCCGGATGGCTTAAAGACGGTGTGCCCTTCAATTTCTCTACCCCTATCTACGCGGATACGCAGCTCTTTGCCTCCTGGAATCCCCAGCAGGCAACCTATCTCGTTGCCCTCTGGATGGAAAAGCCGCGTATGTTCGATCCGCCTGCCATGCCCACTGCGGGCAATAATGCACACTACAACTATGTAGGCTCGGTGCAGATGCAAGGCCTTTCGGGCTCACTGTCAAATGTAAATGGCAGTTCACCGGGCATTGCCGGGTTGTGGAGCAGTCACGATATGCTCAAGTACGCTCAGTTCCAATGGGCAGACAACAGAGTGATTGACGGCAATGGCACCACCGTGATCAACCTCTACGCTTCACGCAAGGTCTACACCTACACATATAACCTCGGCCCTACCTCCCCCAACAGGAGTATGACTGTCAATGGGTACACCTACTACTCTAACAGCGGCTATCAGTTTCAGCTGCCGGTAAAATTTGAGATGGACATAACGTACAAGTTTCCTGTGCAGGGTAATAGCTCTGTGCAATTCAATGGCGCAGGCAAGATATTCGGTTGCTGGGACTTTGACTTTGGTCCCGATGGTTATAACCAGCACTACGCCAGCGTCTGGAACACCGTAGACCGTTTTATGCTCCCGGCAAACGGAAGTAATACCGGGTCTCTTGTCTGGAGAGCATTTTGGGATGACTCTTACCCCGCAAGGTACACCTATCGCTATCTGGCAGAGGCCCTGCCCGGGCAGGTCGGTAGACTGGACAACTCTACACAACTCAATGGTAAAACCTACATCGTCATGGAAGAGTGCAACGAGTCGTTTTCGGCAGCAACGGTTAAGTCAACACTCCTCCAAAGAACCATCAACGGTCTCAAAAGGCTGCCTCAACGCTTCTACGACCCCTGCTACTATCCCCCTCAACCAAACTATCAGTACAACTGGTACGACTTTTGGCCCTATTACTATAGTTCTTACACCGGGTTCCAGCGTATCAGTGGTTATACCGGATCTCCCGGCAGAGACCTCACTAAGATATCCCCGCCACCAACCTATCTCTGCTTCTTCTACGATCGCGAGATCTATCCCCTGACCTTTAATATGATGGCACCTCCGGGAGAGGTCTACAACGTCCCGGCCAACAGAAACCTGATGTATCAGGAACCCTTCACAAACTACCAACCAATGACGCCGCCAACGCGAGCGGGCTATACGTTCCAGGGCTGGTACCGGGATTCTGACTACATGGTGCCTTTTAACTGGAATGACACGATGCCTCAGGGAGGGGCCGGCGTTTTTGCCAAGTGGCAATCCACTGCCAACACGGTAAGGTTCTTTGACGGACGCGGCGGCATCTTACTCGACACGCAGTATGCAGCAAATGGCGGTTTTGTGGTCAATAAGCCCACGTACTATGTTCCGGGGCAATTCTATGCGGGCCATGGCGTTTTTCTGGGATGGGCTTACGACATCCTGCCCGGCGTATCTGCGCAATTCTACTTCACCACTCCCATCAACCGCAGCTATGATGTGTACGCCACCTGGCGCACACAAGGCTTCAAGATCACCTATGATCTGGACGGCGGCTCCGGAACAATCCCGCCCCCTTACGGACTGCCGGTTGACAACAATGAGTATGCTTTTGGCACCTCGTTTTTGGTGTTGAATACCAACGCAACCAAAGGTGGCAATCAGTTCTACGCATGGAAGTGCGGTACTGCCATCTACTACCCCGGCTCTATTGTTGCGATGGATTCCCTGCAGAGCCTCACGCTGGTTGCCCTCTATGCTCCTGCGTACTCGCTCTTTGAGGTCAGATACCACATGAACAGCCCCATCGGAGAAAACACCATCATCACCATAAGAGTACCTCAGTCCGAGCTCACCTTCCCCCTTGCCGGCGAGATATTCAAGTCTTCCAATGATTCGTACAGACTGATAGGCTGGCGAAACGATGCGCTGAGCACCAGCGTTAAACAGTACGAGTTCGGCCAAATCTACTCCATCACCTCTAACGACAGAATCTACGGCAAAGACTTCTATGGGGTCTGGATTTCTAGTGTCCAACCCAAGATCAGCGGCAACGTATTTGACGATCTTGACTTAAACACCCTCTACTCCCCCAATGAAGGCATTGCGGGCCAAACCGTTACGCTCTACAAAGAGACCTTCGCCGGCAGCAATGTCTACACCCCCTCTGCTACTACCACCACAGGCTCAAACGGCTACTATGAGTTCCTGGTGGCCGCAAACACCAACTACAAGGTGCTCTTTGCAAAGCAATATCTTGGCAGGGGACTTACCACCAAGGGAAATACCGCAATCTCCTCCCATGCAAATCCCGCAACCGGTTACTCTGATGTGATAGTGGTCGGTAGTACGTCTGGCACCATAGACCACCGCGTCAACGCAGGCTATACCCCTCCCTCGCCCATAAGCGGCTTTAAGAAGCAGGTCTACAACGGCACGAGCTACGTTGACAGCCTTACTCTTACCGATCCAACGCAAGAGATCGTCTATCAGATCAGCTTTACCATTCCTGCATATGAAACCGGCATTGCCTCTCTGGAGATCAGGGACGAACTCCCGACAGCTCTCAGGCTTTCAAACTACAACGTCAATACCGATGTTGTGGTATTGATAGATGGTACCGCTCCTGTTCCTGCCGGCACCCTCAGTCAAAACGGCCAGATCATCTCTTACACGTTTGCCGGTGATTATAGTTTTGTGTCCTCTGTTCCCCGTACGGTAACCATGACGCTAAAAACGCGCCTTGTTGATCCAAATGGCTCGTATCCCACCGAACCGATAAAGAACAAGGCAACGCTTATCGTAAACGGCACTCCTTCTGAGCCGTCTGAGCCTCCGGTGA
>JAISPK010000070.1 GCA_031274985.1 Coriobacteriales bacterium
CGTGAAATTAAGGTAATACACCGATCCGCCGGATGAATTCCCGGACGGAGGCGTAGTACATCCCATTAAAGTCACGATCATGATAAACGCGAGTACTGCCAATAAAGCCTTCTTCATAATAATTCCCTTCTCTTGATTAATCCCACTCCACCTGAGTGTGCTCTTCTCACACTGTTCCTTGCCTACACCAATTATCTGAAGCATGTTCTCAGTTATCAGCGTACGAGAATATGAGGAATTAGTCAACGCTTAAATCGTCTGACCTGAGTCTTAGCGAGTCTAGCCTGAGTGTACCTGAATGATTGTATGTATTGAAGAACCCTGCGCTCTCTTATACAATACAGAGCAACAAGGAAGTTAGGTCGGTCATTTGACCTAAGGCGTGGGTGAAGGGTTCTTTGTGGCTAGCATACAGTTAAAAAACATCAGTAAGGTATATCCCGGCGACGTAACGGCGGTGTACAATTGCGACCTGGAAATCGCAGACAAGGAGTTCCTTGTGCTGGTGGGGCCGTCAGGGTGCGGCAAATCCACCCTTTTGCGCATGATTGCCGGGCTTGAGGAGCTCACCACGGGCAAAGTCTATATCGGAGACCGCTTAGTTAACGATGTGCCGCCCAAAGACCGCAATATCGCGATGGTCTTCCAGAGCTACGCGCTGTATCCCCACATGACGGTGTATAAGAATATGGCGTTTAGCCTTAAGCTGCGCAAAATGCCAAAAGAGCAGATTGACGAAAAGGTCAGGGAGGCAGCAAGGATCCTCGATATCGAGCACCTGCTCAACCGAAAGCCCAAGGCGCTCTCAGGCGGCCAGCGTCAAAGGGTTGCTCTGGGCAGAGCAATGGTGCGTAATCCTGCGGTGTTCTTGCTGGACGAGCCGCTCTCCAATCTGGATGCAAAGCTGCGCACCTCGATGCGTACAGAAATCTCAAAGCTGCACAAGCAGCTGGAAACAACGTTTATCTATGTGACTCACGATCAAACCGAGGCAATGACCATGGGCGACCGGATCGTCGTGATCAAAGATGGCGTAATCCAACAGCACGATACGCCACAGAACCTCTACGAGCACCCGATCAATAAGTTTGTTGCAGGTTTTATAGGCTCGCCTCAGATGAATTTTGTTGAGGTAACCCTCAAAGATATCGAGGGCAAAACCTATGCGGTATTTGGGGAATCCGCACTGTTTATCCCCGGGTGTGTCATGTCTCGCGAAGCCAAGGACCAGTATCTCAACACCGAGGTGGTGTTGGGTATAAGACCCGAATGCATCGATGACGATCCGGCACGGAGCGGAGAGTATTCCACCATTGTGGGAGCAGTTGAGCTGGCAGAGTCAATGGGGGCAGAGAAGTATATCTACTTTGTATCCGAGGGCGTTTCTTTTATTGCCAGGGTTTCGGGGGGCAGCAAAATCAGCGGCGGCGATACGGCAGCCTTTGCCATCGATTGCTCCAGGATCAAACTGTTTGACAAAGAGACCGAGCTGGTCATAAGCTGCTGATTGCTGGTGTTGCTCAGGAATGTAAAAAGAGGTTTGCTGTTTGATTAAGCTCTTGGAGCCTCGCGAAAGTCGCAGGTCACCAGGTGGTCGTTCACATAACCAACTGCCTGCAGGTGGGCGTAGCAAATGGTTGGACCAAAGAACTTGAAGCCTCGACGCTTCAGGTCTTTGGAGATGCGCTCCGCCAGTGGCGTGACAGCAGGAATCTCCTCAACAGTCTGCCAGACATTGATGATTGGTTTTCCCTCGGGCAAAAATGAGCGCAGGTAGGAGCAGAAGCTGCCGTGCTCCTCCTGCACGGCTATAAAAGCCCGGGCATTTGATATCGCCGCCCGTATCTTGGCCTTGTTGCGGATTATCCCGGCGTCGGCGAGAAGGCGCTGTATATCCTCTTCAGTAAAGGCGGCAACCGCTTTAACGTCAAACTGTGCAAAGGCCTGTCGATAGTTTTCCCGCCGCCGGAGGATGGTAAGCCAACTCAAGCCTGCCTGCGCGCTTTCAAGGGTGAGAAACTCAAACATCGTCCGGTCGTCGGTGACCTCCCTCCCCCACTCCTCATCGTGATAACGGACAGAGAGAGGATCGTGCCCGCACCAGGAACAGCGCTTAAGACCGGCTTTGACCTCTGCGCACTCCCTGTCGTCTTTTATTGGCTGCCGCATAGGTTTCTCCTTGCGATATCCGCCATAGATCTGCTCAAACATCATTATGATAGATTTCTAAGCTTTTTGAGCGTTGTTAGTCGGAAAACTTAATCGCGTAACTGCGAAAAGAAAACAAATTATGGAGGAGGAATAGCAAGATGGGATTTTTTTCAAGTCTGTTAGGTGGAGGAAGCAACATGACTCCCCAGGAAGCAAAGAGCATAATGGATTCGGGCGAGGCATTCGTTCTTGTTGACGTGCGTTCTCTCGCCGAGTTCCAAAGCGGGCATATTCGCAATGCACAAGTATTGCCCGTTGAAACGATACAAGAAAAAGCAGCCGGGTCCCTGCCGGATAAGGACGCAAAGATCCTGGTGTACTGCGCAAGCGGCGCCCGGTCGGCCAACGCTGCCTCCATCCTCACCAGGCTTGGCTACACCGATGTGCATAACTTTGGCGGGCTGATGCAATGGCCGTATTCTGATATGATTGTATAATCTGCTGAGAAGAACAGTTGGTGTGCTGTTCAGAACACTCAGAGCCATACCAATAGTGGAGGAGGAAAACTATGCCGGCATACGTCTCGTTGAGAAATATCGAGGATTTAGCGGAAAGAGGTCGTGTCATCGACAAGCTGCTCGCCCTGCGAGCCCAACTCGACCGGGAGATCCCCGCCAAAACCGCTACCGACACGCTTTTGCTCGCCACCTGGAATATTCGATCGTTTGGAGACAACCGAACCGAAGAGAGCCTTCGCTATATAGCAGAAATCGCCAGCCGTTTTGATTTAATCGCTATTCAAGAGGTAGCATCCGAAATGGAGGGTTTAAAGAAACTTGTTGCGCTGATGGGTCATCACAGTTGGGACTATATCGTTACCGATGTCACCGAAGGCGGTGCCGGCAACGGCGAACGTCTGGCATTTGTTTACAATACCAATAAAGTCTTCTTTAGAAATATGGCCGGAGAACTTGTTTTGCCAAAAGATAAGCTGATTAAAGAGGAGCTTCAATTTGCGCGCACGCCTTTTACGGTTGCCTTCCAGGCTGGCTGGTTCAAATTCATCTTAACCACCGTTCATATTCTTTATAAGTCAGCCAAAAAGGAAGATCCGTGGAGGGTAGCAGAGATAGACACCGTTGCAGAATTCCTCAACAAGCGCGCCGAAAAGGAGCGAAAAAGAAAAGAAGATGAGAGCTATATTCTCCTGGGCGATTTTAATATTTTCAATCAGGGCGATGCAACGATGAAAGCTCTGGAGCAGCATAGTTTTCATATCCCCGATGCCATCAAAGAGCACCCCACTGATTTGGGGGGTACTAAGTATTATGACCAGATAGCCTTCAAGCTCAAGATTGATCCAAAGATGACGGTATTCTCTGAAGGAAACCAGCAGGCAGGTTCATTTGACTTTACCAAAACGGTTTATCTGCCGGAGGACATGGATTACTACAAGCATCTTTTCCCTGAGAAAACAGTCAAAAACATGACGCAGCAAAAGATCGAAGAGTATTATCTGGGCTCCTGGCGAACTTTTCAGATGTCGGATCATCTGCCGCTGTGGATCGAACTCAAGATAGACTTTAGCAACCAGTATCTTGAAAGAGTCAAAAAAGAAAAACGGTAATTCTCGCCACATCAATCGGCAGGGCAATAATAACCTGCCCTCTTAGCACCAACCTGTGATAGATTAACTCTGTTGGTTTTGTTAAGCGTGCGGTGCGGATAAACACGGAGGATGCTATTACAGCAACACAGTATGAATACTTTACTCCCTGTGCTCAGGGTCTCGAGGCGGTTGTTGCCGGCGAACTCAAGGCTTTGGGGGCAGAGCGTGTCCGTCCTCTTCAGGCAGGCGTTGCCTTCTTTGGCCCCCTCAAAACCGGATACCGCGCCTGTCTCTGGCTGCGCAGCGCCTCTCGCGTGCTGCTTGTTCTCAGTAGAGTTGAGGCAACCGATGCCGATTGCTTGTATGAGTCTGTCAAAGCCCTCCCCTGGGAGCAGCATCTTGACCCCTCCCGTACTATCGCGATTCATGCCCGTGGTACCAACGAGAAGCTGGGCGACACCCGTTTTATCGCCCTCAAAGTTAAGGATGCACTCTGCGACCGGCTGAGAGAGCTTACCGGCAGGCGCCCCTCAGTGCAAAAAGACAGGCCCGACGTCAAGCTCGATGTGTCGCTCAGAAGCAACCGAGCCACCGTTTCCCTTGATCTTTCCGGAGAGCCTTTGCATATGCGCAAGTATCGCGTGCCTGATTATAGAATCGTCGCGCCCTTGCGCGAGACTCTGGCGGCTTTCATGTGCATAAAAGCCGGGTGGGATGCTCCTTTCCACGAAAACTTCTCAAAGGTCCTGCTCGACCCGCTTTGCGGTTCGGGAACCATTGCCCTGGAAGCTGCGCTTATTGCTTTGGATCGAGCCCCCGGACTCCTGCGCGACTACTGGGGCTTTACCGGTTGGCTTGCTCACGAAGAAGAACTCTGGCAGGAGACGCTGAGAGAAGCACAGTCTCGTGCAGCGGTAGCTCTGCAAAGCTTTGTAGTGAGTGGCTCAAAGCCCCTGATCCATGCCAGCGATAGCGACGAAGCTTCTGTACAGATTGCCCGAGAAAGCGCGCGCCTCGCTGGCGTTGAGAAGATCATTGACTTTGAGGTGGCCGATATCGCCACAATTGCTCCGTCCGTAGATAAAACCGGCACGGGCGAGCGGCTCGTTATTACCAATCCGCCCTATGGGCACAGGCTTTCAAGTGAGAGTAAGCTTCCGGCACTCTACTCAGCACTGCAAAGCCTGAATGATCCGTCTGCGTCTCCCGCCCCGTG
>JAISPK010000073.1 GCA_031274985.1 Coriobacteriales bacterium
TCACCGGAAGACCGTCTGAGGTCACCTCTAGCGCCCAGGCCGTAAACACCGATGAATCAAAGACCGAAGTTGCGCAACAGGACACGCCTGCCTCTCTCGGCTCGAGGGAGGGTCAATAATGGACAGTTCTCAACCGCGCATCGGGCTTATCGTTCTCAGTGGCCTTGTTGCTATTACCCTGCAGTTGGTAGTGGCACCGGTTATCACGATTTTTGGCGTGGTGCCTAATTTTGTTTTGGTAGCCGCCATAATCATTGCCATGCGCAACGGCTCGATTCACTCCACCATTGCGGGTTTTTTGCTCGGATTAGTCTTTGACCTGTGTTCGTCCGGGCCAATGGGGGCCATGACTTTGGTGCTGACGGTTTTGTGCTTTGCCGTAGGCTCCTTTAGCAAAGAGGTTTTTTCGGGGGGCATCATCGTGGATCTGATAGTGCTGGTGGCTTCCATTGCTCTGGGAGAATTACTGGTGAGTGTTATCTATGCGGTGGTGGGGGTTAATCCGGCCTTTCTCCTCTCGCTGGTGCAGCGCGTTTTGCCGGGCATTCTCTACGACGCCATCATCGGGTGTATTTTTCTGCTCATCTTTACGGCAGCCCAGGGAGGCAGATCAGCAGGTCCGGGGAGAAGCATGGGCACCGGCCGCTCGCTCTCGCGGAAGCTCAATAGGTAATGAACGTCTATCTCTTTGCGGCGCTCATTGCCCTGGCAATCTTTTTGCTGATTCTTGCGGGGTATTTTGTAGCCCGCTACCTTCTGGGCAATCGTCGCAAGAAGAGCGTCTATAAATCTTCCTTTGTGCGTGCGGATATAAATCTGGTTAAAGATACTGAGCAGATCCGGGGATCCGGGAGCCTCAAAGACCGACCGGCAAAGCAGGGGAGAGGCCGTTTTTATGCATTTGGCGTTTTGATTGCCGCCCTCTTTGGCACGCTCACCGTGAGACTCTGGGGCCTTCAGATTCTCGGATACAAGAACTTCATTAAGCTCTCGAGTGAAAACATGACTTCGGAGGTCACGGTACCCGCCAACCGCGGCCGCATCCTTGACCGCTATGGCAACGAATTGGTAGGCAACCGGCCTTCCATCACCGTCACCGGCAAGCGCGGGCTCACCGAAGACGGGGGACTGATCCACCGCCTCTCGCTGGTGTTGGGAATTCCTGTGGGTATCATCCGCCGCAATCTTCTCAATGATGCCGAGGGCGCACAATCAGATCACACTATTGCACGCGACGTGCCAATGGAGTCAATAGCGTACATTCGCGAGCATCCCACCCTATTCAAGGGAATCAACGTGGAGTCCCGCACCGTGCGGTACTATCCCTACGGCACCCTGGGCGCTCACGTGCTTGGATACACCGGTCCGGTGACCGAGGAGTTTCTCAAAAACCAAACCGGCGATGAGCCTATCCCCTATAAGAGCGGCGACATCATTGGAAAAGATGGTGCCGAGCTTACCTTTGAACGCATTTTGCAGGGAATGCATGGCGCCAAGATCTATAAGGTCGATGCCGCCGGTAACCCCGTTGAGCTCGCTTCAGAGATCGAACCGGTCAGCGGCGACGACGTGGTGCTGACCCTTGATGCCAGCCTGCAGCGCGAAACCGACAAGATACTCATGGACATCATCAACATGGTGCGCAATGATACAGAAAACAAAAACTGCAATGCCGGCGCCCTCATCTGCATTGACGTTGAAGACGGCAGTATTCTGGCTTCGTCCAGTTATCCGACTTATTTTCCCTCCGATCTTACCGGGGGAATCTCAACGGAGCTCTGGGAAGAGCTCACCTCAGAAGAATCAGGCTACCCGCTCACTAACCGTGCGGTAAGCGGCGAGTATCCGGCTGCTTCGACCTTTAAGATCTTTACGTCTTTAGCCGGCCTGCAGAACAATATGATTACCGATGACACCGAGTTTTACTGCGACGGCTTCTGGGTGTACGACCGTGAAAACGGCGACCAGTGGGGTCAGCGTTGCTGGATCTATCCTCGCGGACATGGCAGGGTAGGCCTTGAGGAGTCCATCAATGTGTCGTGCGACTTCTTCTTCTACTCGGTGGGGGCGGCCTTCTATGATCAATGGGAGTCGTATGCGCTCGAAGCAAACGGTGCAATACCGCAAAAAGAGCGTCCCAATCCTTTTCAGGACTATATAGCCACCTGGGGCTTTGGGGCACCTACCGGCGTAGATATGCCCGGTGAGGCACAGGGTCGTATTCCTACGGCTGCCTGGAAGCTGGCGACGTTTTCCGATACACCGGAGGATGCCCGCTGGCAGCCCGGCGATATGACCAACATGTGCATCGGTCAGGGCGATATCCTGGTGACCCCCTTGCAGCTTCTCAACGGCTATACCACCTTTGCCCGGCAAAAAGCGGTGACGCCCCATATCTTTAGCCACGTTATCAACACCCAAGGTGATGCGGTGAGCAAATACAAGGCTGTTGCCGTTGAGACCCAACCTGAGTACGAAAAAAAGTATCATGACCGGGTTATGGACGGAGTTAAGCGCGTGGTTGAGCGCGAGGGTGGATTCAGCGAGTTTCCGGTGCAGGTTGCGGGAAAGACGGGTACGGCAGAGGTTGCCGGCAGAGATGATTATTCCTGGTTTGTGGCCTTTGCTCCGGCAGATCAACCAAAGTATTGTGCTATCTGTTTGATTGAACAGGGAGGCAGCGGTGCTCTGGTTGCCATGAACGGGGTCATCCAGACCTTCGCACGCATCTATGAAGTGGATGCGGGCGAGATCAGGGTCTGGCAGAATCGGGAGAGATAACCATGCCTATTGCGCCAAGAATGCACGCAACCCCCTCGAGCCGCAGTGGCTCGGGTGGTTTTCGTCTGGTTGATACGCTCCGTACCCTGAGTGCTCCCCTGGTGCTTGCTACGCTGATACTGGTGAGTTACGGTCTGCTCATTGTGTGGTCGGCCACCGTTGATTCAAGCGAGTACAACTTCAATCGGCAGTTGCTGTTTACCGGTATCGGCTTAGTGCTGATGCTCGTGATCTGGCGTTTTGACTATACCCGGCTCTCGCATTTTGCGTATCCGCTCTTTGCTGTATGCGTGGTATTGATTCTGCTGCCGCTGCTTCCGTTTATCGGCCAGTCAATCAACGGGGCTCGCAGCTGGGTTGTGCTCTTTGGGCAGCAGCTCCAACCCGGAGAACTGGCAAAGATCTTCTATATCCTCTTTGCCGCCTCGCTTATTGCCCGTTATAAGGGCCGCATAGAGTCCGGCACGGAGTATTTTAAATGCCTGGCACTTTTAATGGTGCCCATTTTTTGTATCCTGCTGCAACCGGACCTGGGAACCGGCATGGTGCTCTTTGTCATTGGCATGGTAGCCTTGTTTGCCGGAGGGGCAAACCGACGCTGGCTCATTATCACGATGGCAATAATCATCGTGCTCCTGGTTTTAGTATGGCTCCTGGATTCTGCTTTGGGTGGAGATGTACTGATAAAGCAGTATCAGATGAATCGCCTCCTCGTTTTTATCGACCCCAATCTTGACCCGGGTGGAGCAGGCTACAATCTCCGCCAGGCACAGATTGCCATCGGATCCGGTGGTTTTGCCGGCAAAGGCCTGGGCAATGCCACGCAGAGTACGCTCGGCTTCCTGCCCGAGGCGCCCACCGACTTCATCTTCTGCGTGCTGGCGGAGCAGTTTGGCTTTCTCGGCTCGCTGGCGCTTATTGTACTGTATGCGGTGGTGATGTTCCTCGTGCTCAGAGTGGCCTTTAATTCCTATGATTTCTTCGGCACGCTCGTTCTCATTGGGATACTCGGGATGTGGATCTTTCAAATATTCGAGAACATTGGCATGAACCTCGGCCTTATGCCTATCACCGGCATTCCGTTGCCCTTTATGAGTTTTGGCTCTTCATTTATGCTGGTGAATTTTATTGCGCTTGGTTTTGCTCTTTCTATCTGGGCGCATCGGGCTCCCTTAAAATCTGGTGTCTCTCGCGGTGGCATGAAGGTACAATAGGCAGTACGGATGGTACGGAGTATGACGTTTTGCGTATTGTCTTTTATACCCGCAAAGGAGTGAACAGCATGGCTTTACCCAAAGTTCCCATAAGCTTGAAGACCCTGGCAAAGGCAGGCAGGTTCTTTGAGGGGCAGTCCGGTGCTGACACCATTATTGAGGTTTTAGTTGACACCAGCGCAGGCAGTGAGTTTGTCTCGCTTTGCCGCAAGGTGCTTGAGGCACGGCCGGGTACGGCGCAGCTTACCATTACCGGGTTTTGTAACGAGATGCCTGCTCTTAACAAGGAGGCCGGTCTCCTGGTAGTGGTTGCCGGCACGTCGCCCTTGCTCAGACGTATCATGGAAATCGCCCTGTGGTCTGACCTCAAATGCGTGGTTCTCACCGAGGATCCGGTGGCCCTGGTGGCCCAGGTGCCCAAAGAGGATGCTCTTGATATTGCTCAGACCATCGTTGGGGTAGATTGCAGCGAGCCGCGAGAGAAGCTCCAGCGCGACCTGTCAAAATGGTGCCTTGCTCATGTGCCGCAGCTGCGCTTGAGTCTGGGGGCGGCATTTGTTTTTATGCGCCACCCCATAGCGGTGGACCTGACGCGCCAGACCGCTTTTGAGAATGCTGCCATAGCCTCGGTCTTCTTTTTGCCCGGAGCTGATCTGCCTCTGCTCACGATGAATCAATGTAAATTGCTCTATCAAATAGCAGTAATAAATGAGGTGCCGCTTTCGCGCGAGCGCCTGGCCGACCTTGCGGCCGTTGTGGGGGCGGCTTTTGGATTCAGAGGGCTTGCCCGCCTGGTTCTGCGCAAGCTTA
>JAISPK010000080.1 GCA_031274985.1 Coriobacteriales bacterium
GGGCACGATAGCGCAGGCAGCAGAGCAGATAGGGAGTGATTTTTGTGAATATCCTCGTCATTAACGGCCCCAACCTCAACATGCTGGGAATCCGCGAGCCCGAGATCTATGGAAAGGCCACCTATGCAGATCTGCTAGAGCAGATCAAGGCCGAAGCAGAGCGCCTCGGTGTTGAAGTGAGCTTTGTGCAATCAAACAGTGAGGGCGATTTGGTAGATGCCATCCAGTGCGCCTACGGAAGACAGGACGGCATCATCATAAATCCCGCTGCCTATACACATACCAGCATAGCCCTGCTCGACGCGGTAAAAGCGGTAGGTATCCCCACGATAGAGGTGCACCTCTCAGATCCGGACACGCGCGAGGAGTTTCGCAAGACCTCCTATATTCGTGAGGCCTGCATCGCCACGGTCAAAGGACGTGGTTTCAGCGGTTACCTTGATGCCCTGCGCCTGCTGGTTGAGAGTTGTAGAGAGTAAACTGCCGCTGAGTCAACCCTGAACAGCTGCCCGGAGTTTGAGTTACAAAGCTGCCTCGACCCTGCCCTCAGTCATCGGCTCGTTGAGCTTCTTGCGCAACACCTTCCACTGCGGCAGGTGGCTGCTCATCAACTCCTTGAACTCAGCGCCGTGATTTCTTATGCGCAGATGCACCAGTTCGTGCACGATGACGTACTCAAGACATTCAAGGGGCCTTTTAGCAAGCTGTACGTTGAGCCAGATCCTCTGCTTTGCGCTATTGCAGGTTCCCCATTTGCTGGTCATGTATTTTGACTGCCAACCCGCGCATTGCAGACCGGTGACTGCCTCCCATTTTGGGAGCAGGTGTGCGACCTCAGACTTTAACTGCGCACGATACCACTCCCGGATGAATCTCTCCCGCTGTACGGGCGTACTTGCGCGCCGGGCAGTAAAAACTGCGGTTGCGTCGACCAGCTCCAGCGAATACCTTGTGCCGTAGTTCACCTGCAACAGATACGGCTCTCCCCAAACAAAGAGCGTTTCTCCCGATTCATAGCGGCGCTCAGGCGGGAGTGGCTGACGGGCAATCTTTTCCTGCTTCTGAGCAATCCAGGCAAGATTGTTTCGGACGAATCGCTTAATCTGTCTCTCGCTTATCAGCAGCGGCGCAGAAACAAACACCGCGCCGTGGGGCGGCTTGACATACAGATGCATATTCTTGATGTTTTTGCGGGTAAGGTGCAGCTCTATCCCGTCAACAATCATCAGCGATCCTCCTCTAAGATTTTCCCAAAAGCACTTTAGCGTATCTTTGACGGCAATGCCTTTACATTTTGTTGGCACTTCTCTCTCTCAGCTGCTGCACGGGCAACGCATATTGCTATAATCACCTCTCATGTAATACCTAAGACAAAAGGAACTGCCATGCAAAAGAAATACCTGATGACCCCTGGCCCAACTCCTGTTCCTGCGGAGGTTTTGTTGGCTCAGGCTAAACCGATGATCCATCACCGCACCCCTGAATTCAATGCGGTGGTGCGCAACAGTGTGGAAGGACTCAAATATGTCTTCGAGACCACCGAGTCCGACATACTGATCTTTTCCTGTTCCGGCACGGGAGCCATGGAAAGCTCTATCGTCAATTGCTTCTGTGCAGGAGACGAGATACTCATCGCAATAAACGGCAAGTTCGGCCAGCGCATGCAGCTGATAGCTGAGGCTTACGGCCTGGAGGCCTCGGTGCTTGAATACGGCTGGCAAGAGGTTGTCGACCCCCGGGACATCGCCGCGCATCTCGCCGCACACCCCCAAACACGCGGAGTGGTCATCACCCAGAGCGAAACCTCTTCGGGTGTCTTGAATGACGTGGAGGCGGTGGGCAAAATCGTCAGAGAATACCCGGACTGCATCCTCATCATCGACTCCATCACCGGCATCGGCGCCGTTGAGTGCAAGACCGACGAGTGGGGCCTGGACGTGGTTATGACCGGCTCGCAGAAAGGTCTGATGCTACCGCCGGGACTGGCTGCGGTGAGCGTAAGCCCTAAAGCCTGGCGTGCTTATGAGCGCTCCACGCTGCCCAAATACTATTTTGACTGGAAGAAGTACCTCAAGAGCCTGGGGCAGGACACCACGCCCTTTACCCCGGCGGTGAGCCTGATGATAGGCCTGGACGTTTCACTCAAGATGATGCGCGAGGAGGGTATTGACAACGTTATCGCGCGCCATAGCCGTCTGGCCGAAGCTACGCGCCAGGGAGTGGAAGCACTGGGCTTAGAACTCTTCGCTCCTGCAGAGGGTCGCGGCAGTGCCGTGACACCGGTATGGGTACCTGAGGGAATCGATGGCAAAGAGCTGGTCAAGATCATGAAAAACAAGCATGGCGTCACCATCGCCGGTGGCCAGGATGAGTACACCGGACGGATAATCCGTATTGGCCACCTCGGTTACTTCGATGACTTTGACATCATCGTCACGCTCTCTGCGCTGGAGATGGCGCTCACCGAGCTTGGCTATGAATTTGAACCGGGTTCAGGCATCAAGGCTGCTGAATCCGTGTTGATGGCATAATGGTGTATTTCTAACTAATTAACTGGAGGAAAGATGCGAGTACTGATTGCAGAGAAGCTGGCACCCAACGCGGTGACGTTGCTGGAAGCGGCGGGACATACCGTGGATGTTAAGCTGGGAATGACTGCCGAAGAAACGATTGCGGCTATCGGCGTTTACGATGCCCTCATCGTGCGCAGTGCCACCAAGGTCACGCGCGAGGTCATTGAGGCGGGTACCAACCTCAAGATCATCGGACGCGCGGGAGTTGGCGTGGACAATGTGGACGTCGATGCGGCAACCGAACGCGGTATCATCGTGTGCAATGCCCCCACCTCCAATGTGGTGAGCGCTGCCGAGCAGACCATGTGCCTGCTCTTAGCCAGTGCCCGCAAAACGCCTCAGGCCAATGCCTCTATGCAAGCGGGGGAGTGGAACCGCTCAGCCTTTACCGGCAACGAACTCTTCCATAAAACCCTTGCTATCTTTGGATTGGGACGCATCGGTGGGCTGATTGCAGAACGCGCCGCCTCCTTTGGTATGGAGCTCATCGGCTACGACCCCTATTGTTCGGTGGAGCGTGCCGCCAGCATCGGTGTAACCAAATATGAAACCGTCGACGAGATCTTACCGCTTGCCGACTTTATCACCGTGCACCTGCCCAAGACCAAAGAGACCATCGGTATGTTTGGCTCCAGGCAGTATGCCAGGATGAAAGACGGTGTTTATCTGGTCAATACAGCCCGCGGTGGTATCTATAACCTCGCCGAGATGGTGGAGTATCTGCAAAACGGCAAAATCGCCGGAGCAGCCATTGACGTGTATGAGTCAGAGCCCTGCACGGATTCGCCCGTACATGGCCTTGACAACGTGATTCTCACGCCGCATCTCGGGGCTTCAACGGTTGAAGCCCAGGAGCGCGCGGGAATCCAGATTGCCGAGTACGTGCTGCTGGGGCTTGAGAACAAGATGGTTCCCACGGCAGTCAACGTTAAGCTGGTGCCCGACGATGTCATGGGCGCGGTGGCTCCCTATATCCCGGCCTGTGAGACCCTCGGGGTGATACTCGCGCAGCTCAGCCGCGAGGCTATCACCAGCGCGGAGCTCACGGTGAGCGGCGAGTTGGCAGAATATGACGTGAGCATACTGGGCACAGCCGCTCTGCGCGGCATTTTCTCGCGCAACACCGATGACGCGGTAAACTTTGTCAATGCAAGCTATATAGCCACGCAGCGTGGCGTTTCCATCACGGTGGTGAAGGACACAAAACAACAGGAGTACAAGAGCAAGGTCTCGCTTCTTACGATGAACGGGAGCAAGCGGGTCGAGGTGGGTTGTATCGTCTCCGGCCTGCATCGCGAGACGCGCATCGTCTCACTGCTTGACTACAAGCTCGACCTCATCCCGCGCAAGTACGTGCTGGTGATGAAGTACGAGGATACCCCCGGTAAACTCGGCCGTATCGGCACCGTGCTTGGCAACGCCAATATCAATATCTCTACCATGGAAATCGGTACCCTCGAAAAGAATACCGGCGAAGCGGTGGTGCTCATGAATGTTGATGACCCGGTTTCTCCTGAGGTATATGAAGAGCTGGTGGATAGCGTAGGCGTCACCGACGGCTGGTTCATCGAACTCTTGTGAGAGCATCCTGGCACCCAGTGTACACCCTTCCTGTCATCCTGAGCCGCTCTCCTATCATCCTGAGCCGCCCTCCTGTCATCCTGAGCCGGAGGCGAAGGATCTTTTCTCTAACTTCGCGCGCTGCAACTCACCTCTTTGACAAATTCACGGTGCGAGAGAATACGGTAAAGCATGGACTACAAACCTTTTACTCCTAAAGCAGCACTTGAGTTGGCTGCCCCACACACGTGGGTAGCCTCAATAGGCCCTGTACTCATTGCCGGGGCATTGGCGGTGTGCTCTGCCGTGGTGTATGCGTTTTCCTTCGACAATACCGCATCGTGGTTTGGCGAGCAGGTCATCCCGGACTCACCCTCGCTTTTGCAGGCTTTCACTCTGCCGGACGCGCTTACCTCATTGGCCGTGACGCTCGATTGGCGTTCGATTGTCTGTTGGGTGTTGATGCTGCTCGTAGCCGTACTCATGCAAAGTGCTACCAATACGCTCAACGACTATCAGGATTTCAAGAGTGGCCTTGATACAGCCGAGACCGTAGTGGACAAGACTGACGCCTCTCTCGTCTACAACCAGATCAATCCGCGCGATGCAGTCAGGTTTGCCATCTCGCTCCTGGCTGCGGCAGCTGTTCTGGGGATGCTTGTGGTGTTGCTCTCCAGCTGGTGGCTGCTCCCGGTGGGGCTGGTATCTGCTGGTGTGGTAATCCTGTATTCAGCGGGGCCAAAACCCATCAGTTCCCTGCCTCTGGGCGAGGTCATCAGCGGCGTTGTCATGGGAGGCATCATTACGTGCGCAACCTTTTTTGCCATGACGGGGGCCATCTCTTCTTTCGTCATTATCGTTGCACTCATCCCCACTGTTGCCATTGCCCAGATCATGCTTACCAATAATACCTGCGATATCGAGCGGGACCGCAGGTCCGGCCGAATAACGCTGCCGAGCCTCCTGGGAGCAAATCTTTCCAGGATACTCAATGCGATATTTTGTCTCCTGACCTTTGTTGCGCTGCTCATCGTTGTGTATCTTCCGGGGCTCTATGCGGGCATCGTTGCCGTTATCGGCGGCTTTGCCATCTGCTTTACCCGCATCGACACTCTGCTCAAGGGACCCTACGACCTAAAAAACCGGAGCACCATGATGAATACAGTGGTTTCCTATGCGGCATGGCTCTTTATCGCAACCGTTATTGGCTTGGTTTTGGGGGGAGTTGTCAGTGTCATCCTTTGATAAATCCAAGTACGTGCACGGTGTATTCTCCAGGATTTCTGACAAATACGACGTAATGAACGATTTGGGAAGCCTGGGGTTTCATCGCATCTGGAAGGCAAAGATGGTAAAGGAGCTCGCAAAGGCTCAGCCCAAGCGCATCCTGGATATCGCCTGCGGCACCGGGGACATTGCCATTGCTCTGGCAAAGGCTCTGCCCGCCGCAGAGGTAATCGGCCTGGATTTCAATGGTGCCATGCTGCAGGTTGCAAATAGTCGTGCTGCCGCTGAGTTGGGACATGGCTTTATCATAGAGGGATCGGACGATACCCTCGCAAAATCCACCAACAAGCTGCACTTTGTCGTGGGTAATGCCATGGAGCTGCCTTTTGCAAACGAGAGTTTTGACGCAGCCTGCATTTCTTTTGGCCTCAGGAATATGCCTGATTACGCTCAGGTTCTCAAGGAGATTTTTCGCGTGCTCAAGCCCAAAGGCAAACTCTACTGCCTTGAGGCATCGTATCCCACGCATAAACTGGTCAGGTCGCCCTTTAAGCTTTACTTCAAACACTGGCTGCCAACCCTGGCCAAACTCGTGGTAAACAGCCCCGAGGAATATGCCTGGCTCAACACCTCCACGGAGGCATTTTTGAGCAAAGACGAGCTCGCATTCCTCATGGAGTCCACCGGCTTTGCCTCGGTCAGCTACAAAAGCTTCTTGTCAGGCGCCGCAGCGCTTCACCACGGCACCAAAGGTTAAGATGTGACAGGGGGACGTGCTGACAAAAGGGGACGTACCTTGCGTCTTGCTGACAAAAGGGGACGTACCTTATGTCAGCACGTCCCCTTTTGTTATTTACTGAATACCCGGCAGTGAGGGAATGGTGGCAAAACCTCGTGCAAGATCCTCGTCTGTCGGAATAGTGTCACTCATGGTGCCCGTCAGATACTGCTCATATGCACTGAGGTCCAGCAATCCGTTTCCGGTGAGGCCGAATAGGATAACCTTTTCCTCGCCGCTCTCCCTGCATTTGAGGGCTTCTTGTATGGTCGCATGAATGGCATGGGCGCTTTCAGGCGCGGGCAAAGTGCCTTCACTGCGGGCAAACTGCACCGCTGCTTCAAAGACCTCGGTCTGCTCAACAGATCTGGCCTCATCAAGCAGCCCATCGTGATAGAGCTGGGACAAGATGGGGCTCATGCCGTGATAACGAAGACCGCCGGCATGCGAAGGCGAGGGCATGAACGCATGGCCCAGGGTGTACATCTTGGCAAGCGGAGTTACCATGCCGGTGTCGCAGAAGTCGTAGGCAAAGCGCCCGCGGGTCAGCGAGGGGCAGGATGCCGGCTCAACGGCTATGAAGTAGGGCGCCTTGCGACCGGCAAGACGGTCTTCCATATAGGAGGACATGAGGCCGCCGAGGTTAGAACCGCCACCGGCGCAACCGATGACGATGTCGGGATACACGTTAAGTTTTTCGAGCGCAGCCTTGGCCTCAAGGCCGATGATCGATTGATGGAGCAACACCTGATTGAGCACTGAGCCCAACGTGTAGCGTTTGGTGCCGTTGCTGGCTAACGCCACCTCAACGGCTTCGGAAATGGCGGTGCCCAACGAGCCCAGGCTATCCGGGTATTCCGCAAGCATCGTGCGGCCAACGTTCGTGGTGTCAGAAGGGGAGGCGGTAATACTGGCACCATAGGTTCTCATGATCGTCTTGCGGTACGGCTTTTGCTCGTAGCTTGCCTTGACCATGTACACCTCAAGATCCAAGCCAAAATACACCGAGGCCATGGCAAGGGCGGTTCCCCATTGGCCGGCTCCCGTCTCGGTGGTGATACCGGCAAGCCCCTGCTGCTTGGCATAGTAAGCCTGCGCTATGGCCGAATTGAGCTTATGGGAGCCTGAAGTGTTGCCGCCTTCGTATTTGTAGTAGATCTTTGCCGGGGTATCGAGGGCCTTTTCAAGATAATAGGCGCGTACCAGCGGAGAGGGGCGATACATCCGGTAAAAGTCCATCACCGCACCGGGGATATCGATATAGCGGTCGGTGGTGTTGAGCTCCTGCTTAGCCAGCTCAGTGCAGAAGACCGGCTCCAGATCGGCCAGTTCAACCGGCTGCAAAGTGCCCGGATGAAGAATGGGCGCATGCGCTGTGTGCATGTCTGCCCTGACATTGTAAAACGCCGTGGGGATCTCGTCTTCTTGAAGATAGACCTTGTAGGGGTCTGTCCTGGTGTCCGTGCTTTTGATGCTCTCTAACATGTCGTGCTCCTTTCATCGTTGAGTCCCGACGTCTTGCTGCCTTGTGCAGAAGATCACGGACCCGCTGGTTGCACAGGGTTGATGGATCCTGTGCTTTGGAGACCTGAGCTGGTTATGAGCAATAAAAAAGCCCACGTCTCCACATCCACGATGCGGGGACAAGAGCTTTGGTTGATCCGACTATTGGTCGGAGGAAAGACTCCTGCGGTGCCACCCTCGCTTGCTGGCCAGAGCCAGCCTCTCACGAAGCGCCATCACGCCTCTGTTCTATAACGGGAACGCCCGTCCAGAAATACTGTTTGCGCTACCTGATGCTTACTGCTTGCTGCTTAAAGCTTGCAGCTTGCCGCATCGTGCTGCGCAGGATTCCTCCTGGCCCTCCGAGGTCCATTTGCCTGTTCGCTTACTACCGGATTCTCAGCATCGCCGGTTCTCTGTGAGTGCGCCGCAGACGTTACTTCCTCATCAACGGTGTAATGAGAATACTAGCATAGAGCGCAGCGAGTGTGCAAGAACCAGGTTACCGCTTGTCGTGGCTGCTGCACCGCTTGTCGCAGGGCACGCCGGAAAGCTCGCAGGGGAGCACGGAGGGAAGCACGAAGGGGAACGCAAAAAATACTTCTTTGTCTCCGGACGAATCTGCGCTATAATTTCACTTTCGTCTGAAACTGGGCTTCTGTTATTGCGCCCTCAAGGCGTAAGAACCAGGCTTTTGCAAGAATACAGGAGATTACTATTATGGACATCATTCGTGCTCTCGAGCAGCAGCAGATAAAGCAAGACATCCCGGAATTCTTCGTTGGCGACAACGTCAAGGTACACTATCGCATTACCGAGGGTAACCGCGAGCGTATCCAGGTTTACCAGGGAGATGTCATTCGCAAGCATGGCGCCTCTAACCGCGAGACCTTTACGGTGCGCAAGATCAGCTTTGGTATTGGCGTGGAGCGTACCTTTCCGGTGCATTCCCCCAAGATCGACAAGATCGAGGTTGTCCGTCACGGCGCCGTACGTCGCTCCAAGCTTTACTATCTGCGCAAGAAGATCGGTAAAGCCGCACGTATCCGTGAAAAGGGCTTCTAATTTGCCTCGACTCCCTCTTTGCGCACCAGCCGGTGTGCGATGACCGATTCGATTCTTCGCTGAACGTAGTCTTCCGTGGCCAGTAGAGCAGAAAAAACCGCTGAACTGGATCAAGCCCTCTATGGATTTCTGGAAGAGCTGGACGCCGGCAGAACTCTCAACATCATAGGAATTGACGAAGTAGGCCGGGGATCGCTCTCCGGCCCGCTTACTCTTGCGGCGGTGTGCCTGCCGCTTGCTCCCCGCATCAGCGGACTCAATGACTCAAAGAAGCTGAGCGCCCTGCGCCGCGAAGAGCTTTCCGAGCAAATTCTCAAAACTGCAAGGGCATATAGCATCATAGACTTTGAAGCCTCAGTGATTGACAGTCTGGGCATAGGAGAGGCCGTGCGAATCGGCATGAAAAGAGCGGTAGAAGCACTCGTCGCGCAAATCGGTGAGCCGGATATCGTTCTCATCGACGGCAAACCTCTGCACGTCCATCCTCGTGAGCAGGCTATCGTCAAGGGGGACGGAAAGGTAGCGAGCATTGCTGCCGCCTCAATCCTCGCCAAGGTCCATCGGGATGCCCTGATGGTTGAATACGCCAAAGACTACCCGCTCTATGATTGGCACTCCAATAAGGGCTACGGATCGGCGACGCATATCGCTGCCCTCCAGCAGCACGGGCTCACCCCCTTGCATCGCCGCAGTTTTTGCCGGGGGATACTCCAGGAGAGCCTGTTCTGACAGGGGACGTACCTTGCGTCTTGCTGACAAAAGGGGACGTACCTTCTGTCTTGTTGGCTGGACCCCA